>CAYRMV010000160.1:0-7174 GCA_964425255.1 uncultured Flavobacteriales bacterium | reverse complement strand
TTTTGTAGAATCTTGATAAAAATCACAATAACCAGACTTTTGAAATTCGAATACGTGTGTAACTGAATTTCCGGTTGTATCACTAGTGAAATTCAAACAATTAGTTGTAAAAGAAAATTGTTCTAACGCAAATCTATCTAACAAAGCTTGAGAATACAAAATACTTTGAAGATCATTTGTAATCAGATATATATCTTCTCCAACTTCCTTCGGAATTAGATGTTCTTGATTTTTCTTACACGAAAATAAAGTAAAAATCAAACTTACAAAAATTAGATAATGAAGCTTTTTCATTTTTTTTGTTTTGAAGATAAGTAATTGAAATTCAAGTGAACACCAAATTTTGCTGTTAAATTAACCCCATTTTCATTCCCGTTTTTAAATTTTAATCCTGGAATTAAACCAAATTCTGCTGAAAAACCAATTTTTGTGTAAGGAGTATACATCATTCTCATCAAAACACCCATTCTAGCTTTCTTCACAAGACCATCTCTAAGTTGGAGTTCTTTTGGAATGAAAAAACCATAAGGTGAATACAAAATTGTTGAATCATGTTCAATTTTAGAAGCAAAGAGTACATCAAAATCAAGTTTAATAACAGTTGAAAGATTCTTGTTTTTTAAAAATTTCATATCAAATTCATCTGCAAAGTTGTCCATTTTAGCACTTCTATCTTTGGAAAATGAAATCATTTTAAAACCTATGGAGTATACATGTGTTTGATAACCAATGTAAATTTTATTTAATTCACTACTAGCACCTTGATATTCATACGGAAATAAATTTTTATCCTCTATAGATACTCTTTTGATTAATTCATTTTGACTAAATCCTACACTAAATCCAAATCTTGAGTCGCCATTTGCTAAGGTTGAACTCGTAAAAAATCCAATTTTACCACCAAACGATTCTTTTTCAAGAATTAATTGATTTTCAGTCCTCATCACATTGTTATAATGGTATTTTGCTTCAAAAAAAACTGGTCCTGTTTTTAAAATGGAAGAAAACGTATAAGGATAATATGTAGTATTCATATCAACTTCCTTTCCAGCTGTTATATCAAACATTAATTTTCCTTGAGAAAAACCAAATGATGTGTAAAAAACGAATAAAAGTAAGCTAACTATTTTCATTGTTGTGACTTCTTTTTATATGACTTAATGACTCTGTATTTCTTTAAAAAACGTGAATATGGAAATAAATAAGCTACAGAAAAATTTGTAGTGTTTGCTAAATTCGCTCTAAAATATCGAGATGACTCAATCGTAAAAACCAACGCACCCGCCTCAATGCTAGTGTAAAAAGTAAAAAAAGCACCACTTTCACCAAATTTAGCATGATTCCGTGAACTTGTTAAAAGGGTTAGGTCCTTATTAAATGCTTCATCAGCACGTTCCAGTCCATCAGCTTTTTCATATTTAAACCCTTTTATCTGAGCATACCCCAAACCAAGTCCGATTGCCCAACGAGTAAATTTTGTGTCATTAATTCCAACTCCAGCTTCTGGTCTAACTAAAATTTCAAATAAGTCAATACCAAAACGTCCATACAAACGATTAACAGAATACTGTCCAGCTAATTCACTTTGCTCCTTATCGACTTTAAAAAAAGGTCCAGCCTCATAGTTATTAATGGTTTGTTTTTCAACAGCTGATGAGGCAAAACCAACTTTCCCAGTCTCAATTAAAAAATCAGAATACAAATATCCTGAACGAATGTAATACCCTAAACCAAACATCCTTGTTTGGCCTGCATACCCATAATTTCTGAAAGCATAATGGGGAGCAACAGCTGTAAAAGACCCAACTAAAGTTGTATTACGTTCCCATTTAAATGGCATTGACTCATAGGTAACAACATCATACACATGACTTCCAGATCTATAAACTTTTTCACGATTAGTTTCAACATAAAAATAATCAACACCCTCAGCAATTTTTGCTCGTTCAGCATCTAGCATATTATACAGTCCATCTATTTTCAAACCAATTTCTGGATAAATACTGAAATCTTTGGTCGCATATAAGCCTTTGTTATTGAGTGAAATGTTAGTGTTTAGCCTTAAATCAACTCCAACAAATGGAAACTGAAATGAAACAGATGGAGCAAGTTTAAAAACAGTTTGTGAAGCGTTGTTTTCCAACCTTCTAAACCCTAATCCGCCTGAGAATGCGGGAACAATTAATGCTCCTTTTATATCAAAAATCCTTCTCCCTTTGATTAACTTTTGAATAGGAAAATGAGCCATAAAAGCAGTTTCACGCATAGACATGGTGTCTCTTTGACCTAAATAATTTTGGAATTGCGCTTTTCCGAAACCATATTCAAATTGAAACCATTGTGAATTATACGTAATATGTCTCCAATCTGAGCCAGCATCGTAATCCTTTTTTATTAAAGGATTATTAAAATGATAGTACAACGTAACGGATGCCAACATTTGGTCCTTAGACTTCATTAAGTCGGGTTTTTCTTGAGAAAATATGGATGAAATTACAAACACAAAAGTTTGAAACAACAAACACTTTTTAATACATCTTAAGTTCATTTTTTTTCAAATTCAATGGTTGTCTTTTGATTCAAATTCAAATTATTATCAGAAATATATTGAGTCAAAATCATTCTTTTTTTAGTAATCTTTTCTACGTTATAAGAATAACTAAAATTCACACCCAAATCAATGATAACCAAATAAAAAACAATCGTTTTAGGTTTTGAATCAGAAATATTCCAATGACAAAAAGTAGATGGAAATGGTTCAAAACCTGTAAAATAAGCATCATTCCCATCTACAACTTCAGAACTGTTTTGCAATTGCATTACTCCATAGTAGCTAGTATCTTTTGAGCTCACTTCTTCATTGTTGTTGTATGTCTTAACATTTATATTTTTAAGTTCCCAATTTCCTGAAAACAAGCGATTATGTTTGTTTTGTTTCGTGCAAGAACTAAATGTGATGATAAGTATCAAAAAATAAAAAACATTTTTCATGTTCAAACTTATTTAAATTTATATTCTAATCCTATTTCAAACAACATCCGCTTGGCATCGTCTTTTATTTGTTTTTCCAAGCCTTGATAGTCAAATACACCAAACATTGTAGCATTTATCGCTTGTATTTGGCATTTTCCATAAATCCATATATTTGAAAAGCCAATACTGTGTGCATAATGAACAAGTAAAGGTACTCCTGTTCCTTGAGTTTGATGTATTCCACTCAATTCATTTTTCAAGTAATCCTTATCTCCATTGGGATAAACAATAAAAGAACTCATGATATAATCAGTTCCTGAAAAACCTGTGTAGATTGCAAGTTCTGATGTATTTGCTTCATTAAAGGTTTTGTAACCAATTAAAATGTTGTAATAGCGACTGTTGAACAATATTTCTCGTGAAGAACCATTTGGAAAAGTTGCTGAGGACAGATTGAACACATTACTAAATCCAATTGAAGTGTATAGTTTATTTAATGCAAAATTCAGCTGTAAATTTGTGCCATAATTAATCGTTCCTTTATTTAATTCTTTATCTATAACACCGGAATTAATTTCATTGTAATAATCTCTGTATTCATTAAACGATTTTGAACTACTAAATCCAAATAAGCCTCCTGCATGCAAAGATAATTCTTGTGCAGTACTTGGTATTGTTACAATCGCTACAAGTAACACTATGATTCTATTAATTAAACGCATATGCTAAAGAAAATTGAATGTGTTGAGTATTTACTGAAAAATCTTTCAAATACTTTGTATTATATTCTGCGTCGAGAATTAAAAATTGCCTAGATAACGTAAAAAGAATATTTTTTGATAAAAAAAGACTTGCATATACTCCTACCCCACCTGTAAACGATCTATTTCTATAATCATTTGTTAACCCAGTTTGTGTCATAAACTTTTCCCAATTCCCTGAAAAATTTCCTCCTTTTCGTTTGATATTGTTTTTAAAAATCCCAATATCCAAAGTTCCACCAACAGAAAGTTTATTGAATTTTTTTGGACTATAATAAACCCCCACTTTTACAACTCCATATGTCAATTTTAATTTTTCATCAACATCAAAAATACTGCTATCTTGAATGTTCATCATTGAATACGAAGCATTTGACACTTTTCTATTGTAACACAGTTCTATTTTGCCTTTTACTGAATTTTCACCAATTGTTTTCCCAATTACAAAACCTGGAGCGTATCCCAATCCTTTGTATTGATTTGTATTTGAAGATAAATGATTGATATCATAAGCATATATTTCAAAGGGAGTTAATCCATATGAATATTTATTAAAACTTAATCCTACATAGCCAAAATCATGTGTGAAATCTTGAGAAAAACTCAAAAAATTAAGCATGAATAATTTGATAAATATGATTTTTTTCATTCAAGAAAACTTAGATTACTTAACTTACAAAAATAGTCTGTTCCTCTATCCTTTGAAATAGGAACAAATACCAAAAAAACATAGGTATTTATACCTAATTTAGATTTCTAATCCACATTTCATTGCAAATTTAACTAAACCAACTGTTGATTTTGAATTCGTTTTATGTAGCAAACTTTGTCTGTGATTATCAACTGTTTTTTTTGAAATAAAAAGTTGATTAGCAATCTCTTCACTGGTAAATTCTTTCACAATAAGCGCTAAAATTTCAACTTCTCGTTGTGAAAGAATAGAAAGTGCTTCTTTTTTTTCTTGCTCTTTTTGATACTCCTTATAAATGATGGGCATAATCGATTCGGAATAATAAGTTCCTCCATCTAAAATTCGAAATAAAGCTTTTGAAAAATCAATTTTTCCAGTATTCTTAATAATGTATCCATCAGCCTCTGCAAAAACAGCTTCTTTCACCACAGAAGTACTTTGATACATGGATAAGATTAATACTTTTATATCATGATATTGTTGTTTCACAAATTGACACAATTCAATTCCACTCAGTCCTGGCATATTGACATCCGCTATGATTAAATCAATATTTTCATGGTTCGATTGAATGATTTCTTTTGCAGTTAAACCATCATTCGTTTCAAAAGCAAAATGAATACGTTTTTCTTCAGTAAACATACTTTTTATGCCGTCAACAATCAATTGATGATCATCAACTAACATAATATTAAATTCTTTATCAGGCATTTGGAAGTGTTATTTTAATGTTTGAGCCTTTGTTTTCTTGAGATGAAATTTCAATTTCTCCACCTATCAACGATAAGCGAGCGAACGTATTTTTCCAACCGAGTCCTGCGGATTGGGCAATTTTCTTGGTGTCAAAACCAATTCCATTTTCTGTAAATGAAACTATGACATTCGTATTTGAAACGTATAATTGCAATTCAATTTCAGTTGCTTGTGCATGTTTTAATGTGTTTCCGAGTAACTCCTGAATTATTCGAAACAACATTAATTCTTTTTCTTGGGCAAGATTTAAATCTGATTTCTGAATTTTAAAATCCAAATTTATTAAAACTTTCTCTTGCAATTGAGATTTTTCAATTAATTCTTCAAGTGCCCTTTTTAATCCAAAATTTAAAGCCTCTGGTATTAAATTGTGAGATATGGTTCTAACTTCACTGATTGTCTTATCAACCAATTCACCTATAGAATCATTATCTTTCATATTTGATAAATGCATTTTTATAACAGATAACATTTGACCAACAGAATCATGTAAATCTCTAGCAATTCTAAAACGCTCTTTAGTTTCACTTTCCAAAACAGCATGATTAAGTTCTTGTTGCTTCTTATTCAGTAATTTTTGTCTTTTAATTCGTAAAAATGAAATAACAAGTACTAAAACTAGCAAAAAGATGAATATAAAAATCGCGATATTGAATATATTTTGTCGTTCAATTTGCTTTTTTTCATACAACAGTCTTTGATTTTCAAGTTCCTTTTCCTTCGTTTTGAATTTTACTTCTAATTCAGAAAACTGCTGTGTTTGATTACTGTTGATGAATTCATTATTTAATATATTCATCTTTCTTTGATACAAATAAGCATTTTTAAAGTCCCCCTTTTTTGCATACAAATCTGCCATTGATTCATAAGCCATAATCGTTATTTCGAGTGCTGAAATTTCTGTTGATAATTTAATCGCTTGTTTAATATACTCTTCTGCCAATTGAAAATCACCTTTTTGTGTGTAAGCGTTACCTAAGTTGTTTGAAATTGCAGAAACAATCCATAAATCATTACTTTTTTTTGCAAAATTTAATGCCTTCACATTGGATTCAATTGAAAGTTCGATGTTACCTTGATTTTTATAAACAATCGCTAAGTTGCTGTAAACCATTGCCACATCTACAAACAATTTTTCTTTGTTGTAAAAATCCATTGCCTTTAAATAGACTTCCTCAGCTTGTTGTAGTTGATTTTTTTGTTCATATACTGTCCCCAAATTGTTGTACGAATCTGCAATCAATTTTAAATCTTGAGTTGATTGTCCTATGCTTTTAGCTTTTTTGTAATAGCTTAACGCTTCATCAAATTTTTTCCAACTTAAGTACAAAGCTCCAATGTTTTTAAGAATCTTACCTTCTTCTTTTTGAGATTTAGAAATTCTACTCAAATACAGTGCTTTGTGATAATATTGAAGAGCTTTTAGATTATCTCCTTTATCCGCTTGAATGTTACCAAGATTGTTGTAAATTTCAATCTTTTGATATCTATCTAAAGAGGTATTTTTGAGTACTTCGCTTAGTATGAGATTGGCCTTTTCATGATTCCCTTTTTCATAGGCTATTATGCCTTCTTGAATTTTCTTTTCAATTGGATTCACAAGCGTTGCAATCATAGAAGTGCTACTTATAAAAAGGTAAAAAACAAAAAATAGAGCTAATGTCTTTATCATGATGCAGTAAGAGAAAACAAATGTATCACAAATTATTTGAGATTGCTATTTTCAATGTAAATTCTACTTTTCATTCCTTCTATATGTTTCTCAATTCCAACCATTTGTCGATTAAATTCTCATTAAATTTCTAAATAAATTCTCCAATTAGAGGTTTTTGATGTAAACTTTTGACCGTAATAGGATTCAATCTTTTTTAAGAGCCTTTGCTCTACTGAATCTCTGGTTATTCCAACATAATATTGATCGATGGAAGCACTATGTAATATCGGATCACAACAAAAACCTGTGGAGCACAGGTCAAGAATAAAATTATGATCTTTG
>CAYRMV010000159.1:0-7352 GCA_964425255.1 uncultured Flavobacteriales bacterium | reverse complement strand
TAATTCGTGAAGGGTTCGATTATCGTTTCATAAATCATTTCAAGAAAATCAAATACAAAGGAAAAGACCAACAAGTTTTGGGTATTTATGATCTTTTCTATTTTATTGATAATCCTTCCAAAAGCGTAGTAATCATAAAAAATCAGAAGGATGTCATACACTAAAAATTCCCTTGAGATCCCGTTCGAAAATATCATTTTCCAACCGGATCAACTTGCCGCTCAAAATCAAAAAGACAGAAATAAATTTGTTTTAATCATTATCGTTTTGATTTGTTGTGTAATCGTTTTGATTTATGTTTCTGAAATACAGGAGGAACGAAGTAAGAGTTGAAATACTCTAGATGAAAGAATAGTTATGAAAAATCTTAAAAGCAAGAATTTATGAATAAACCTGATGATTATGTATCTCAAGTCGATTATTTGAAAGCCCATATTCGAGAAATTCAAAATAGCGCTTCGCCGATTTTAAACAAAGAATTATTGTCACTGTATTGGGAAATTGGAAGCGTAGTTCTATTTCAGCAAAAAGCTCAAGGCTGGGGTTCAAATGTAATTGGTCGATTATCTGAGGATTTGAAAACAGAATTTCCTGATTTTAAAGGATTATCAGTCCGTAATCTAAAATACATGCGTGATTTTGCTGCTGCTTTTCCTGATTTTGGTCAACAAGCGGCTCCTCAAGTTGAACATGTTGAATATCAATTCAATGTAATTTTGCAACAACTTGTTGCAAAAATTCCCTGGGGACATTTAACTGTGCTTTTAGATCGATTTAAAAAGAAAGAAGAACGATTTTTTTATATCCTCAAGACAGCTAAAAATGGATGGAGCCGAGATTTTATGCTACGAAACATTGAAAGTAAATTGTTTGAAAAAGAAGAAAGTGTAATTACAAATCTATACTCAACATTGACTTCCGCACAAGCTGATTCTGCACAGCAAGCATTCAAAAGTCAATACAACACAGGTTTTGATGCTTTTAGGAATGAAATTGAGAATGAATTGGGCGGGGGTGAAACCACCGTTGATGAAAAACTTGACATGATCGAAGACATCTTATCAAAACTAACTACTGAGGGGATAAAAACAAAAGTTGATAAAGGTGTAATCGATTGTACAATTGAATCCGTAATAGAACCTGTAATACTCGGTTTTGAAAAAAAAATGAAGCCTGTAAAAGCTCTTTTTAATGAACTGATAATAGATTATTATTTGGATGAAAATGGTAGTCTGCTAGGTTCAAATACTTGTAAGGGATTAACGCAAGAAATAAGATATCACGCCGAAATGTTTCGCTCTCTTAGAATTACTTTTCAGTTTGGAGGATTCAAGTATGTAGGAGCAAATTCTTTTGATATGAATTTTTCAATTGATGTGGTTTTTGATTCATACAAGTATCAATTTATACTGAAAGAAGGCAGCATCTTTAATATACTGTACGATACTTCATTAAATCACAAAGAATTCGACAAATTAGTAAATGTATATTCTGATAAATTACTTAATCAATTAGAAGCCATCGTAAACAATCTAAAAGATGAGGGAGTTTCACTTCCCTGGGAGGAGTTCATTCCAAAATAAAATCATCTTGTAAGTTGATATAGATTAGCTTTTGTTATGGTTGGAACTTCCATAGTTTGATAATTTAATTACCGTATTTACTGGAATTAATTGAATAAGGAAATTAATGCAAAAATCATTGTCAAACTACTTTGAATCTGTTTCCTTAAAATCATTGAAAGGACTTGCCAATGCAATTTATAAACTCTTGGAATGGCTATTGAAACTGAGTTTTCTGCAAGGGAACTTGGGATTGTAGCGCGATTAGGGCAGCATTATTACTAATTGTACAAAATTAATTCTGAGTTATTCATAATGATTTTTAATAAGTAAGAGCATTTCTTCCTGATGCCTATTAATTTGTTCAGAATTCCAATTTTCATTTTCAGAATAAATTTTAGCCAACTTTAATGAGTCATAGGTTTGTTTATTCCTAAAATCAACTTTCTTTTTTTCAACGATTTGATTACTATATGAAGAGTTTTGACCGACAGATAATAGGGCTAAATTACCAAAGGAATCTAAATCTTTTAAGTCTGCAAGCTTGAACTGATTTTCTTCATTTTGTGGAAAAACATGCTCAATAGAATTTTTAGAGGTTATTCGATAGCGTTTGAATTTTTCATCGTTTTTATCCCAATTTTTCCAGAGTAAATATTCCAATTTGTAAAACCAATAATGATTGAAGCTTAAGCCATGAGGTATTTTTAAATCTTCTATTATTGTACTTGAACTAGGAAACAAGGTGTTATCTATCAAAATCTCCCATGACATCGCCTTTTTATCACCAGGAATCATAATGTTGTCTATCCTTTCAAGTTCATTTAAAATCTCTTCATCTTTAGCGTTTTCATTTTCAAGCAAAAAATTCAAAAAGGGTGTCAACCAATATTGTTGTGTAAAAATACCAGTAAAGTATAAAACGGATTGAAGCATTTGTAAATTGGAAAATTCTTTTTCATACCTCGCAAAATAGGATTTATCTACATTACTTGATGTGTTTATTGTGGATAGCAATAGTTTTTCTTCTTCATCATAGCTTTCGTTTTCGTCTTTTATCCATTTTACAACATGCTTATCAAAAACATATCGTACTTCCCACATTAATTCTATAAATTCTTTAACATCAATTATTTCATTTAAATTGAAAGAATGAAGGAGCTTTTTGGGATCTAAAGATTCTATATCTTCAATAAATCCATGTCTTTTTCTGTATATTCTAAGGACATGAAATAAAAATACATTAAACGTGATTATTGAGCGACAATCGGTATTTATTTGTTTATCTTCTGAAGATCCAAATTCTTGAAAATCTTTTGCGGTCACAATTTCGTTTATTGTCATACCTACACTGCTATTATCTACGCTGGAATTGGATATTGGAAATTTGTCTTTGTTGTATGATTTAAAGTCATTTTCAGAAATAATACGAGTATCATAGGGAAAAGCCATCTTGACATTTTTCTCAAAAAAATTGGTCATGTTTTCGCATGCTTCCCACATTTTAGAATAGCTAATACGTTGATTCTTTTCATCTATTTTATCAAGTAATCTTGCTTTTAGAATATCAGATTGCTGCAACTGTATACCACTAGTTCCTAGTGCCACGAACAATGTATTAAGATCCGTATTTTCTGGTGCTTCATTGAAAACAAATTTCACCTTATTGTAAATAAAGTCTCCAAATTCTTCTAAACGTAACTTTTCATTTTTATTTCGAAGTTGGTTCAAGTATCCTGTTATGGTTTTTATCCCAGTTGCAATATTTTTTAAGAATTCTAAACTTTCTACATCATGAAATCGCCTCTCAGCGGTACCATCCAAAAGACCCTTTAAATAGTCATAAACTTCTTTTCTAATATCAAAATCAAATCGGATGTCCTTATGTTTTTCAAACTCGATTTCAAGGTATTTTTTTAATGAAGTGTTAACATTCATTGTGCTAAAACAAAAGGATATTAACCAAAATGTAGTAAACCTCTGTTGACCATCTATCACCTCAAATTGTCCAGTTTTGCCATCTTTAGTTGAATTTATAACATACGTGTTTCCAACAAAATAATCAATGTTTTTATTTATATTAAAATGTAAAGTCAGGTCTTCTAACAATTTTATAATTTCAGTACTATCCCAAACATAAGGCCTTTGATATACTGGAATTAGGAATTCTAATTTCCTTTCCACTATCGTTTTAATATTTATTTTTTGGCTTGTAAAAATCATGTTTTTAATTGTTTAAGTAATTTTCAATGGCAGATTTTAAATCTTTGTCATAAGTTTCATTTGAGAGTTGACCACCAAAAAAAATATTAACCCTGTTGTAAAATCTGAGCTTTACTCCATTTATAGATTCAGTACTTATTTGCACCTCAAAGTTTTTTAAGTAAGTGATTATTTCTTGGTAGGTAAAAGCATTTAAGATTCGTTCTAAAATTTTAGTCTCATCAACAAAATTTCTGACAGTTGCTTCGTAAATTCTTGATTTATCATTTAGTCTCAAACTATAAATAAACCTAAAAAGATATATTGAAAATTCAAGAATATTTTTTCTTCCAAAACGATCAACAAAGGATAATAGTGTCAATTGATAGTAATATCTTAAATCTACAGTGCCATCAATATAATTGATTATTTCTTTATTAAAAATTGAATATTTATCTTTCTTACCTTCCTCAAATGTAAATAAGTAATTGTAATCATTAGTGAAATTAAGTAGGTAATTTATGTAGTTAACACCTTCATTTAAAGGCTGGCGAATGGCATATTTATCAGCTGTTATTTTGTGTGTGTTTTCTTCAATTTCTACAAATGAATAACCTATATCACGATTGTCTTTATTAACCTTTTCTGCAAAGTCCTCCGTTAATACATTTTTCCATTTATTGTCATCGGTGAATTTATCTGGAATAAACGTATGTCTTTTTAGGTAATCCATTCTTCGGATTTTACTTAACATTCGATTTACATTTTCCAGGTTCTTTTGTCTTTTTTCCCACTTAAGCGCATATGAATTTCTTTCATCATTATCACTGATACTTCTTAAATGATGAGCTTTTAAAATGTCTGTACCTCCTAATCTCTTACCTCCAGTATTCAACGTTTCAAAGAAATTATATGCCATATCTTCACTTTGCGTCTCCACAACCGTAACATTTACTGCATCGAAATTAATCAAATCAAATTCCTCATTGACGAAATCATTATAATTCTGTTTGATGTTTTTTAATGTTAAAGAATGGCTGTACTTTATGGTATGATTGTGTTTATTTTTAATAAAATCCAACAATTGTAAGGATGTCAATCTTTGTTGACCATCTATTATGTTGTAATTTACTCCATCAAAATGCAATACAATACTGCCTAAATAAAAATTAGGTTTTATACCTTTTTCAATTTTTCTTTTTTGATGTTCATCGATTTGATTTAGTAACTTTTTAATCTCTTTTTTAGTCCAAACATAAGGTCGTTGGTATTCTGGGATTGTTAAATCAAGCTTAAATAAATCAGACAGTAAAATACTATCTACTTTTACTTCAGTTATATTTTCTTGCATGTCTATTGTTTTAATGTCATCGTTCCTTATTTTTAAGCTTATTCCCTTCTTCCGTTAACAAATATTTCTGCTTCGGATGGTTTGGACTATCGGGGTATTTCATTTGAATAAAGCCTTTTTCTAATGCTGGATCTAAATAGTTTATTCGGAAATTAACTTTATCACTTAATTTGAGTTTTTCTTGTATTTCCTTTCTACTCATCTCCCCATTCAGTACATCAATTAACTGTTGAACTTCTGCGGAACTACTATGGAGCTCCTGCGGTACTTCTACGGTACTTGATGGGTACTTGGTGGGTACTTGGTGGGTACTTGGTGGGTACTTAGGGGGTGCTTGGTTTGAACTTGGTCTAAAAATGATGGTTTTAAAATCTTCATTTTGTTCAAAAACAGGCTCTTGTAAGTTGTTTTCATAGGCTAAACGAACGATGTCCGCTGTACCTGTTCCCATGCGCTCGATGTAGCCTTTTAAGTACATCGGTTCGGCTAAAAGTGGATTGAAAGGTACAGATGGGTGTGGCTTCTTGAGTTTGTCGATGGACCAACCTAGAGGTAACGCACCCGGATTTAAAATTTCTAAACGATCTCTGAATAGCATGATTTGTACGCTGCCGTTTTGAGTGTAATCCCTGTGTGCTACTGCATTTACAATGGCTTCTGATACTATTTCTTTGGGTATCTCGTATTTGCTTGGAATGGACGTTTCTTCTGCGCGTGTACCAATGGAATAATCTAGTTTTGAAAGCACAAAATTTTCTGCTTGGTCAACCAATTCAAATACATCGCCTTTGAATACTTTGTAGGATGGAATTGGCTTTTCTACGATGTGGCCGTGAAAATGTGCACAACGTACTTCTGAATTGATGAAAAAGCGTTGTGGATTTTTTCCAAATAACAGGATGGCGGCATTGGTTATCCTTTCTCCTTCAATTAAGTTGAGATGTGTAAAAATGTCTTGAATCGGAGCTGTTTCTTGGAGAGGAAAACCTCTTTTCGAACGAGCGATTTGAACAAAACTGCGTACTTTTTCATCATCGATGTCTTGAAGAGTTGCTGCTGGATGTAAGGTAGCATCAAAAGGACCTGTTCGGATAATTTCTTTATCAATTAAGTAATTCACTAAAGATGCGTACACAGCTGCTTTTAATTCATGGATGGCAGCAAAACGTTTCCGTACCAAAAAGGCTTGTGCTTTATTGATTAAGGCATTTTGTTTAGCTTCTCGTTCTGATGATGAATGATTGGTAAGGTAAATTAACCTGGTTTTGTGCAGTTCGGATGCTTTGTCAAATTCTCGTTCGGTAGGAGAGATACCTTCAGCATCTTCAAATCCGTATGTTTTCCCAAATAAACCCAAGTAAATCTGACACTGCTCGACCTCACGCAAATAAATGGTATCAGCACGTTGATCTGATGCCGGCATATATTCAAACAAAAACGGCTCGAAAAAGCGACCTAACAATGGATCTGCTAAGATATAATCATACAGGGCTTGCCGTTCTTTGGAAAACTCTGCTTGGACACTGCTGATGAATAGTTTTGTTTTGGGCATTGGTCTAAAAATTATTAAATATCAACTCATAAGAACTCACCAATAAATGACCCTTTTCAATTCTCTCTAAAACTTTATCTTTGCCGTATTTTGTATAAAGGGCTTGAAATATTCTTTCTGTTTCGTTGGTTTCCTTAACAATTATGAATTTGATGTCTTCCAATTCAAACTCAAGTCTTACTTCCTCATAATGTTTCTTTTTTTCTTTTATAAATGAATTAAATTTTTGAACATTATTCGTATGTTCTTCATCACTTTCCCCCTCAGATTGAATAGAAGCATAACGAAAAGTTTCTATTACATCCTCTGGTAAATAGCGCCATTCTCTATCATTGAAACACTCGAAAATCTGACCTTTCTTGTTTTGGGCAGTTATTTTTTTTGTGAAAAGTTCATAACTCACAAAAGTCGGGTGTGCTTTTTCAAAAAAATCTATTACCGCCTTTCTTCCATTTTCATTGAGATTGACCAATAAATTTTCAAAGATTGGTTCATAATCTGGGTTGTTTTTAAGTGTAATCTTCAAAAAGTGACGATAAACATGAAAGACATCCAATAATTTACCAACTTCACTAATGTGTGATAAATGTTGAATAGAATTTTCATAATCACTGTCGTCATACGTATAACTTACTGGATGCAGTTTGTTTTTAATTCCCCATTCTTTAGTCAGCCCAATGCTATA
>CAYRMV010000158.1:0-7383 GCA_964425255.1 uncultured Flavobacteriales bacterium | reverse complement strand
ATTCCAATGAATACTGCAAAAAGAGTTGTTGGCACGAAGGCAGTTGAAGAACAAGGTGCTAGAAGTTATTTGCCGATTAAAGTAAATGCTTCTGGTGTAATGCCAATCATCTTTGCACAAGCAATTATGACGATCCCCGTAATGATTTTTTCAAATGCATCAGAAGGTTCTGGGTTTATTCAAAGAACTTTGGGTGATATTTACGGTGTTTCATATAATGTTTTACTTGCTGTATTGATTATCGTTTTCACATTCTTCTATACGGCAATCATGATTAATCCGCGCAAAATGGCAGATGACATGAAACGTAGTGGAGGATTTATTCCAGGTGTTCGTCCAGGTGAAGAAACAGCAGATTACATTGATACATTAGTATCTCGCATTACATTGCCAGGTTCTATTTTCCTTGCGATTATTGCAACATTACCAGCAGTAGCTCATGCAGCAGGTATTACATCTGGTTTTGAAATGTTCTTCGGTGGTACATCTTTATTGATTATGGTTGGTGTTGTTTTAGATACACTTCAACAAATCGAAACTTATTTATTAAACCGCCACATGGATGGTTTGATGGAAGGAAGTCGAGTAAGAGGTCGTAGAGCTATTAACGAAGTATCATCCGGTTTTTAGTTATGGCAAAGCAAACATCAATTGAACAAGACGGAGTAATTATTGAAGCGTTGTCTAATGCAATGTTTCGTGTAGAACTCGAAAATGGTCACGTAATCACTGCACACATCTCAGGTAAAATGCGTATGTTTTACATCAAAATTTTACCAGGTGATCGCGTTAAAGTTGAGATGTCACCTTATGATTTATCAAAGGGACGTATCTCGTTTAGATATAAATAGATTAAGTCCTTTTAATTAGTAAAGAAAATGAAAGTAAGAGCTTCAGTAAAAAAACGAACTGCAGATTGCAAAATCGTTAAGAGAAAAGGTAGAGTTTACGTGATTAACAAAAAGAATCCGAAACTTAAACAAAGACAAGGATAATAGAATAATATTATGGCACGTATAGCAGGTATAGATTTACCAAAGAAAAAAAGAGGTGTTATCGGTTTGACATACATCTTTGGAATTGGTCGTAGCACAGCAAAACAAATTTTGAGCAAACATGGTATCGACGAAAATATCAAAGTTCAAGATTGGAGTGATGATCAAATTGGTATGATTCGTGAATCAATCAACGAAATCAAAACAGAAGGTCAGTTACGTTCTGAAATTCAGTTGAACATTAAACGTTTGATGGATATCGGATGTAACCGTGGAATTCGTCACAGAGCTGGTCTTCCATTGAGAGGTCAACGTACGAAAAATAACTCACGTACAAGAAAAGGTAAGAGAAAAACAGTTGCAAACAAGAAAAAAGCAACTAAATAATAAGTAAAGATGGCAAAGTCTAATCAAAAGAAGAAGAAAAATGTCAAAGTAGAAGCATTGGGTGAAGCGCATATTCAAGCTACCTTCAACAATGTTATCATTTCTTTGACAAACAATGCTGGGCAAGTTATTTCTTGGTCTTCAGCAGGGAAAATGGGCTTCCGCGGTTCTAAAAAGAACACTCCTTATGCTGCACAAGTTGCTGCTGAGGATTGCGCTAAAGAAGCTCATGACTTCGGATTACGTCGCGTAAAAGTTTACGTTAAAGGTCCGGGTGGAGGACGTGAATCAGCAATTCGCTCCTTGCATAATGCAGGTATTGAAGTTATCGAAATCATCGACATTACTCCATTACCACACAACGGATGTAGACCTCCAAAAAGAAGAAGAGTTTAATAAATTTAACCAAAGAGATAAAAGGACATCGAAGGAAAGCCTTAATTCATGTCCTCTCTTTATTTTTAATACATAAGTAAAATGGCAAGATACACAGGTCCAAAATCGAAAATCGCTCGTCGTTTTCGTGAGCCTATCTTCGGAGCAGACAAAGCTTTAGATCGTCGTCCATACGGTCCAGGACAACACGGTCCTGCGAAGAGAAGAGGAGGAAAGCAATCTGAATACGCAATTCAGTTGGCTGAAAAACAAAAAGCAAAGTATACTTACGGTATTCTTGAGCGTCAGTTCTCTAACTTGTTTGTGAAAGCGTCTAGCATGAAAGGTATTACAGGTGAAAACTTGTTACAATTGTGTGAAGCACGTTTGGATAACACAGTATACCGTTTAGGTATTGCAACAACTCGTCGTGCTGCACGTCAGTTGGTTTCTCACAAGCATGTTACAGTTAACGGAGAAGTAGTTAACATTCCTTCATATACATTACGTGTTGGTGATGTTGTTGGAGTACGTGAAAAATCGAAGTCTTTAGAAGCAATCACTTCTTCATTGGCTTCAAATAGTAAGAAATACGATTGGTTGGATTGGAATCCTGCTGATATGTCAGGGAAAGTCCTGAGCACACCTGCTCGTGAAATGATTCCTGAAAATATCAAGGAACAGCTGATCGTCGAATTGTATTCTAAATAATAAATAAAGCATTTTAAAAATGGCTATTCTAGACTTCCAAAAGCCTGATAAGGTTATCATGATTCAGTCTGACGAGCACAAAGGACAGTTCGAGTTCCGTCCTCTTGAGCCTGGATACGGTATTACAATTGGTAATGCATTACGTCGCATTATGCTTTCTTCATTGGAAGGATTTGCGATTTCATCCATTCGTATCGAAGGGGCAGACCACGAATTCACGACGTTGAAAGGAGTTGTAGAAGATGTTACTGAAATCGTATTGAACTTAAAGCAAGTTCGTTTCAAGCAACAAATTGACGGTACAGACAATGAAACAGTTGTAATTTCTGTTTCAGGTCAAAATCAATTGACTGCTGGAGATTTAGGTAAATTTACTTCTGCTTTCCAAGTGCTCAATCCGGATTTAGTAATCTGTAATATGGAGTCTTCAGTGAAATTTGAGATGGAATTGACGATTGTTAAAGGTCGTGGATACTATCCAGCTGAAGAAAACAAAGTGAATGGTGCTCCATTTGGAACCATTTTTATCGATTCTATCTTTACTCCGATCAAAAATGTAAAATACACGATTGAAAATTACCGTGTTGAACAAAAGACGGATTATGAGAAATTGGTAATGGAAATTACTACGGATGGCTCAATTCACCCGAAAGATGCTTTGAAAGAAGCTGCTAAGATTTTAATTCACCACTTTATGTTGTTCTCTGATGAGAAAATTACATTGGATAGTGAAGTAAAATCTGATACAGAAGAATTTGATGAAACTTCTCTTCACATGCGTCAATTGTTGAAGACTAAATTAGTCGATATGGATCTTTCAGTTCGTGCTTTAAATTGTTTAAAAGCTGCTGATGTAGAAACATTAGGTGATTTGGTTTCATACAACAAAAACGACTTATTGAAGTTCCGTAACTTTGGTAAGAAGTCGCTTACTGAATTAGAAGATTTGGTTGACAACAAAGGATTAAACTTTGGGATGAATGTTGCCAAATATAAATTAGATAAAGACTAGAATCGCACTAGATTTAAAAATGGCGTAATAGGTGATTATTTCCATGCGAAATTAGGATATAGTTAACCGTTACTTACGAAATTCAATAAAATGAGACACGGAAAAAAAGTTAATCATTTAGGTAGAACATCTTCGCACAGAAAAGCAATGATGTCTAACATGGCATGTTCATTGATCGAGCATAAGCGTATTACTACAACTGTAGCAAAAGCAAAAGCTTTGAGAGTGTACATCGAACCACTTATCACAAAGTCTAAAACAGATTCTACGCACTCTCGTCGTACTGTATTTAGTTACTTAGGAAGCAAAGATGCGGTTACTGAATTGTTCCGTAACATAGCTCCAAAAGTGGAAGGTCGTCCAGGTGGATATACACGTATCATTCGCACAGGTTTCCGTCTAGGAGATAATGCAGAAATGTGTATGATCGAATTGGTAGACTTTAACGAATTAATGTTAAATGCAGCTTCTGAAAAGAAAACAACACGTCGTTCTCGTCGTGGCGGTTCAAAAGCTTCTACAACTGCTGAAGTTGTTGAAGAAACTACAGAAGCACCAGCATCAGAAGAGTCAGCTACTGAAGAATCAACAGATGATTCAATAGAAGAAAATTCTACGGAAGAAGAAAAATAAGAAACTATACGTTTTAGTTTTTAAAGGGTTTAGCTTGCTAAACCCTTTTTTTGTGAATAAATAATTTATTTATTTCCATTTGAAATCCTACCTTTGCAAAAATTTTCTGCATGAACGATAAACAAAATGCCATCCTTCTTCTTGAAGATGGAACGTTTTTTGAAGGAAAAGCGGTCGGAAAAATCGGAACCACTACCGGAGAAATTGCCTTTAATACTGGTATGACAGGATACCAAGAAGTTTTTACTGATCCTTCCTATTTTGGTCAAATTTTGGTCATGACCACTTCTCACATCGGGAATTATGGCGTTCACCAACATGAAAATGAGTCGGAAGGAATTAAAATAGCTGGTCTCGTTACTAAAAAGTATGCTGATATTCATTCAAGACCTTCGGCTGAAAGTTCATTGGAGGATTTAATGCAACGTTCAAATTGTGTAGGTATCTCTGATATTGATACAAGGGCTTTAGTTCGTCACATTCGTTCTAAAGGTGCTATGAATGCAATTATTTCTTCTGAAATTCTAGATTTAGATTCCCTAAAAGAGAAACTAGCAAAAGTTCCAAGTATGGATGGACTTGAGTTAAGTTCGAAAGTTTGCACAAATGAACCTTATGAAGTTCAGCCTGAAAATGCTCAATTACGCGTTTCTTTACTTGATTTAGGGGTAAAACGAAATATTGTACGTTGCTTAGTTGATCGTGGATGCCATGTGAAAGTTTTCCCAATGAATTCCACATTAGAAGATTTACTTTCTTTTAATCCGAATGGAATCATGTTATCAAATGGTCCAGGTGATCCATCTGCCATGCCAGAAACGATCAATTTGGTAAAATCAATTGTCAATTCGGGAAAACCCATTTTTGGAATCTGTTTGGGACATCAAATTTTGGGATTAAGTCAAGGATTGAAAACAGAAAAAATGTTCAATGGTCACAGAGGAATTAATCATCCTATTAAAAATTTGAAGACTGGTAAAGGGGAAATTACTTCTCAAAATCATGGTTTTGTCATATCGAAAGAAAGTGTAAATTCAAATCCTGAAATAGAAGTAACTCATATTCATTTGAATGATAACACAATTGCTGGTATCGAATTGAAAAACAAACCTGTTTTTTCAGTACAATATCATCCAGAAGCATCAGCTGGTCCACATGATTCACGTTATCTGTTTGATCAGTTTATTCAAAATATGAACCAATTTAATTAAATCACTATATTGAAATCGTATGAGTAAAATCACAAAAATTGTTGGTAGACAAATCCTTGATTCACGTGGTAATCCAACCATCGAAGTGGATGTATTTACATCAAATGGAATTCTTGGAAGAGCTGCTGTTCCATCTGGTGCATCAACTGGTATTCATGAAGCTGTTGAATTAAGAGATGGAGATAAATCTGTTTATTTAGGTAAAGGTGTTTTGAAAGCAGTACACAATGTGAATTCGCAAATTCAAGAAGCGTTGATTGGTCAATCAATTTTTGATCAAAAATCCATTGATAAAATTTTATTGTCTTTGGATGGTACAGATAATAAATCAAATTTAGGCGCAAATGCTATTTTAGGAACATCTTTGGCTGTTGCTCGTGCAGCTGCTCAAGAGGCTCGTTTACCTTTGTTTCAATATATTGGGGGTGTTGGTGCTGTAACCATGCCTGTACCAATGATGAACATCTTAAACGGAGGTTCACACGCTGACAATTTAATTGATATTCAAGAATTCATGGTTATGCCTTTCGGTGCATCTTCATTTAGTGAAGGTTTACGTTGGGGAACAGAAATTTTTCATCATTTAAAAAATGTTCTGAAGTCCAAAGGAATGTCAACAAATGTTGGAGATGAAGGTGGCTTTGCACCAAATCTTGGTTCGAACGAAGAAGCAATAGAAGTTGTTTTACAAGCGATTGAAAAAGCAGGTTTCCGTCCTGGTGAAGATATTTATATTGCATTGGATGCAGCATCATCAGAATTTTATAAAGCAGATTCAGGTTTGTATGTATTTGAATCAACTGGAGATCAAATGACTTCTGAGCAAATGGTTGCTTACTGGAAAAATTGGTCTGAAAAATATCCAATAATTTCTATCGAAGATGGATTAGCGGAAGATGATTGGAACGGTTGGAAACTGTGTACAGAGGCAATCGGAGATAAAGTTCAGCTGGTTGGTGACGATTTATTTGTTACAAATACCAAACGTTTGTCTCGTGGAATCGAAGAAGGTATCGCAAATTCCATTTTAGTTAAAGTAAATCAAATCGGATCCTTAACAGAAACAATTGAATCTGTTCAATTAGCAACACGCAATTCATATACAAGTGTAATGAGTCACCGCAGTGGTGAAACTGAAGATAACACGATTGCTGATCTGGCAGTTGCATTAAATTGTGGACAAATAAAAACAGGATCAGCTTCACGAAGTGACCGTATGTCCAAGTATAATCAGTTACTTAGGATAGAAGAGGCTCTTGGAGAAGCTGCTGTTTATCCAGGGAAAAATTTCAAATTTATTTCTTAAATAGTAGATATACTGTTTTCAAAAGGAGCTTTTTAGCTCCTTTTTTTGTTTTAGCATTTCAATTTTATTGCATTATTATGTTTTTGTGAAACAACCATGAAGTTGTAATTTCGTCTAGCTAGTAAACTTCTAAAAATGAAAACACCAATAACAATCATTTTTGTAGTCTTAGTTCATTTTTTGGCTTTTAATCAGGTTGGAACAAATACCAATCAACCGCCATTTTTCGCACAATGTGCTATTGAGTTGGCAAATGAATTAGACTATCAAAATCTTGAAACTCAATTACGAGAAAATCCTTATGTTAAAATTGTACGTGTTGATGCAATAAGCAAGCGAGTTTTCCTTTTGACGAAGGATATTACTTCTTTTACAGAAGCAGATTTTAAAAATTGGATTACTGGTTATGAGCAGTTTGCTACTTGCTATCAAGTAGGCGTTCATGGGGTAGATGTAATCAATCCATATCCATTTACAAATTGTCAATAATCGAGATTATGAAAAAGTTTATATTCATATTTGCGTTTGTCTCAACTTGGATCAATTCTTTTGGCCAAACACCGAATAATTGTAATGGTGCGGTACCCGGTTGTACAACTCCATCATTTTCGATTGCTCCGAATGACCCATTAACTAATATTATTGATTTTACTTCTGGATCCGTTTCTAATCCTAGTCAAAATCCAAATCCAGTTCCTGGGAATTCAGGTTGTTTGCTATCGGGTGAAACAAGTTCAACGTTCATTACAATTG
>CAYRMV010000157.1:0-7547 GCA_964425255.1 uncultured Flavobacteriales bacterium | reverse complement strand
AACTTCAAAAGTAATTTTTGATACTTTAAAAAACAAAAAATTAAAGAGTTTGAAAAAGCCGAAATTCATGTTAAAACCGTTCGTTTAAAAGAAAACAACTTACCCAAAGAAGATATGTCGTTTCCGACTTTCAAATACGAAGAAATCGTAAATGAAGATTGGGAAAACTCTGATTTTAAAGATATTTTAGAACGTAAATTTTTATTTGTATTCTTTCAATTTGAAGACGAAAAATTGGTTTTACGAAAAGTGAAATTTTGGAATATGCCTTATTCTGATTTAGTTCAAGTCGAAAAAGTTTGGAAAAAAACAAAGCAAGTTGTTTCAAGCGGAGAAATTATTAAAGGCTATAAAAGAATTCAAAATGGTACTATAAGTTGATTAACTAATTTTCCTAATAAAGATTTTAGTAGTATTGCTCATGTGAGACCTCATGCAAGAAATAAAAATGACACATTTCCACTACCTGTTCCCGATGTTTTAACAAAAGCAAATGAATATACTAAACATTGTTTTTGGCTAAATAATAGTTATATCAAGGAAGAAATTTTTCTAAAATAAATCAATTTACAAAAATTAAGGCCAAAATAAACCTGTGGTTTATAAAAATTTCACTTAGAAAAATTAACACAAAAAAGGACAAACTACTTCCGAAATGTAGAATTGAATTCAGCTTAAAACCGTATTTTTGCATAAATTTTCAAGAAAGATGGAATTCAAACTCAATAGCATCGAAGAAGCTATCCAAGATATTCAAGCAGGAAAAGTAATTATTGTTGTCGATGATGAAGATCGTGAAAACGAAGGCGATTTCATTGCAGCAGCTGAAATGGTCACTCCTGAAATGATCAATTTCATGGCTACGCACGGCCGTGGATTAATCTGTACGCCTCTAACCGAAGATCGCTGTGCTGAGTTGGATTTAAACTTAATGGTAACCAACAATACCGTGCTTCACGAAACTCAATTTACTGTTTCAGTTGATTTAATCGGTCACGGTTGCACAACTGGAATTTCGGTTCACGACCGCGCTAAAACGATCAAATCATTGGTTTCAGCAGAAACAAAACCAAGTGATTTAGGTCGACCTGGACACATCTTCCCGCTTCGAGCTAAGAATGGTGGTGTTTTGAGAAGAACTGGACACACAGAAGCATCCGTTGATTTGGCTCGTTTGGCAGGATTTCAACCCGCTGGTATTTTGGTGGAAATTTTGAATGAAGATGGTTCGATGGCGCGCTTGCCCCAATTAATGAAAGTGGCGGAACGATTTGATTTAAAAATTATTTCTATTGAACAATTAATCCAATATCGCTTAGAACACGATACCTTAATTGAAGAAATTGTCGATGTGAAAATGCCTACCAAAAATGGAAACTTTCAATTGCATGCTTTTCGCGATAAAACATCAGGCGAAGAACATTTAGCACTTGTAAAAGGAACATGGAAAGAAGATGAACCTGTTTTGGTTCGAGTTCATTCATCGTGCATCACGGGAGATATTTTCGGATCTTGTCGCTGTGATTGTGGTCCTCAATTGGAAAAAGCCATGCAAATGATCGAAGAAGAAGGTCGTGGAATCATTGTTTATATGAATCAAGAAGGTCGTGGAATTGGGTTGGTAAACAAACTAAAAGCATACAAACTACAAGAACAAGGTCGAGATACTGTTGAAGCAAATTTAGAATTAGGTTTCAAAGACGATCAACGCGATTATGGCATTGGTGCACAAATTTTACGTCATTTGGGTGTAAGTAAAATGCGATTGATGTCCAATAATCCAACCAAACGAACAGGATTAGTTGGTTATGGTCTGGAAATCATTGACAATGTTGCCATTGAAATCGAAAGTAACGAACACAACGAATTGTACTTGCGAACCAAACGCGACAAAATGGGTCATTCACTTAAAATGGCTGGGAAATAATGCTTGAGGCTAGACAAATAGTCAAAAAATTCGGTGATTTATCCGTTTTAAAAGGCGTTGATCTAAGCATTGAATCGGCAGAAGTTGTTTCCATTGTCGGTTCATCTGGCGCTGGAAAAACTACTTTACTTCAAATTTTAGGTACGCTCGAAAAACCTGATTCGGGAGAAGTTTTACTGAATGGAACCAACCCATTCAAACTTTCATCCAATCAATTAGCTGCTTTTCGTAATACAGAAATCGGATTTATTTTTCAATTTCATCAGTTATTACCCGAATTTACTGCGCTTGAAAATGCGATTTTACCCGCTTTAATTCAAGGAAAAAGCAAATCGGAAGCAAGCAAATCTGCGGAAGAATACTTTGAAATTTTAGGAATCAAACACCGTTTAAATCACAAACCAAACGAACTATCTGGAGGTGAACAACAACGAATTGCGGTTGCACGTTCTCTAATCAACAGACCAAAAATCATTTTTGCTGACGAACCATCAGGTAATTTAGATTCTAAAAATTCGGAAGAACTGCATAAATTATTCTTTGAATTGAGAGATCGCTTTCAGCAAACTTTTGTATTGGTTACACACAATGAATCGCTTGCTAACATGGCTGACCGAAAATTGGTGATGCGTGATGGACTTATCATTTCAGAATAAGAATGAAATTATCCTTGAACGAACTTAAAACATTTCTAGATGAAAAAGTCGAGAAATACAACAATCCCCAATTTTTAGATTCAGACCCCATCCAACTCCCCCACCGATTTTCGCAAAAAGAAGATATTGAAATTGTTGGTTTTTTGGTGGCAACTATTGCTTGGGGAAACCGAAAATCGATCATTGCAAGTGGTGAAAAAATCATTCAACTGATGGGAAACAATCCCTATGAGTTTGTAATGAATTATCAATCTTCGCTCCTGGAGGACAAGCATTTTGTTCACCGAACTTTCAACAAGGTCGATTTGGATTTTTTCTTTCGAAGTTTACAAAACATTTACCAAAATGGTGGACTTGAAGCAAGCTTTTCGCTTCACCCAACAATCAAGGGAATAAAAGGCAGAATTGTTTCATTTCGGGAACATTTTTTAGCTACTGAACACGAAAAAAGAAGTGAAAAGCACCTATCAAATCCGCTTAAAGGTGCTTCTGCCAAGCGAATCAACATGTTTCTCCGTTGGATGGTTAGACCGGAAACCGCTGGAGTTGATTTCGGTCTATGGAAATCCATTTCAACATCTGAACTCATGCTTCCACTTGATGTCCATACGGGAAATATGGCTCGAAAACTGGAAATCTTACATCGAACACAAAACGATTGGACAGCTTTGGAAGAAATTCATCAAACACTTAACCAACTTGATCCAAACGATCCAGTAAAATATGACTTTGCCTTGTTCGGTCTTGGTGTTTTTGAAGGATTTTAGTTTTCCTTTGCCCTCTTTTCAAGAAACTTTCTTTTCTTTGTAAAGAATCCATATTGTTCTAGTATGACACCCATTCATGTTCTCGATTTACGATTTTTAAATACTGATGAAAGCATAGCTTCCTTTCTTTTAGAAACAAGTGTTGGCCCTATTTTAATTGAAAGTGGACCAGAAACAACGTGGGATCAGCTAGTAAAAGAAATTCAAGACAAAGGGTTTCAACCCAAAGACATTCAACATGTTTTTCTCACACACATCCATTTTGATCACGCGGGTGCTGCCTGGAAACTGGCAAAACTTGGAGCAAAAATTTACGTTCATCCTATTGGACTTCCACATTTAGCTTCCCCTGAAAAACTGTGGAATTCGGCTGCACAAATTTATGGAGATGACATGGAACGCTTATGGGGTGCAATGGAAGCAATACCTGAAAATCAACTTATTCCAGCAAATGATGGAGATGTATTTCAAATCGGAAACACACAAATCAAAACATGGTATACACCAGGACATGCTGTACATCACAATGCTTACGAAGTAGAAAATGTGATTTTCACTGGAGATGTTGCCGGAGCAAAAATCGAAAATGGTCCCATTCAACCTCCTTGTCCTCCTCCTGATATCAACATCGAATTGTGGTTGGAATCAATTGATAAACTTATAAAATTAAACCCAAAAGCACTCTATCTAACTCATTTTGACAAACAGGAAAATCCAGAAAAACACTTGAATGAATTGAAAGAGCGCTTACTTTCTTGGACAAATTGGATTAAACCTTATTTTGAATCTAATACACCCGTCGAAGAAGTCACACCCAAATTCATCGAATTCACTAAAAATGAATTAATTCAAGCAGGATTAAACGACCATGAAATTCAACGCTATGAATACGCAAATCCGAGCTTCATGTCTGTAACTGGTCTTTTCCGTTATTGGAAATTAAAATCACAAGGAAGAATATAAAACCTATGTATCAATTAGCATTCCATGCAAAATTTAGAACTTCAGTTCGATTCAAAATTCAAAACATTTCTATACCTTTAACCAAACTCTGCAAAACAAAATGAAAAAAATTCTCCTTTCGGGTACATTTATGTGTGCTACCCTTTTGGCTTTTGGTCAAGAAAAAGCACATTCCTGTTCGACTGCAAAAAGCAAAACATTTCAAACAAAAAGTGCTAGTTTATCGGTGAATCAAATTGCTCAAACAGAGCGATATGATGTTCATTTCTACACCTTGGATTTAGAAATGACAAACACATCCACAGCCCTTTCAGGAACGGGTGGAATTTATGGGACAGCTCGTGAAAACCTAGATTCAGTTTGGTTTGAACTCTTCCAAACATTCACTATTTCTGAAATTCGATTGAATGATGCAACCATTCCCTATCACCGCCAAAATTCGGCAATCAAAGTTCCCGTTAATCTTGCAACGGGTCAAACATTCAAAATCGAAGTTGACTACGCTGGAACTCCTCCAACAGCAGCAACCAATCCCTTGGGTGGCGCAGGAATGACAAATGACGATTCTCCTTCTTGGGGAAATCAGGTGACATGGTCATTAAGTGAACCGTTTTCTGCTTATGAATGGTGGCCTTGTAAACAATCATTGAAAGACAAAGCGGATTCTGTTTCCGTAAAAATCACTGTTCCATCGACTTGTAAAGCAGGATCAAATGGAATTCTTGAACAAGTAGTAGATCTCGGAAACGGAAAAACCCGGTACGAATGGAAACACAAACACCCGATAGATTATTACTTGGTTTCGGTTGCTGTAGCTGAATATGTTGAGTACAATGTTTATGCTAACCCAACTGGAAGTAGTGCACCAATTTTGATTCAAAATTTCATTTACAACAATCCACAAACGCTTCCCAATTTCCAAGATGAAATCGATGAGACAGTCGATTTTATAGAATATTTCTCCGAAATTTTTGGATTGTATCCATTTGCGGATGAAAAATACGGTCACTGCATGGCACCATTAAGCGGTGGAATGGAACATCAAACGATGACAACACAAGGATTTTTTGAACGCACACTGACCGCGCACGAATTAGCGCATCAATGGTGGGGAAATCATGTCACTTGTGCAAGTTGGTCAGATATTTGGGTCAATGAAGGTTTTGCTTCGTATGCAGAATATTTGATGCTCGAAGAATTATATCCTGGAGATCAAGTAAGTGATATGCAAACTCGTCACCAAACAATCATGCAGCAACCAACAGGAAGTGTTTGGGTAGAAGATAGTTTGAATGATAGTCGCATTTTTTCAAGTCGATTAACGTACGACAAGGGGGCTGCACTCGTGCATACTTTGCGTTTTTTAGTGAATGATGACAATTTATTTTTTCAAACCTTGCGCGACTTTCAACAGACGTTTGCTGATAGCGTTGCTGTTGGAACAGACATTCAAGTAGCGTTGGAAAATGCGAGCGGTTTAGATTTAAGTGCTGCTTTTGAACAATGGTATTTCGGTGAAGGTTATCCCACTTACTCAGCCCAATGGAATATGATCGGAAATGAATTTCATGTGAAAATTAGTCATTCTGCTTCTGCACCCAACATTACTCCTACTTTCACCACTCCTTTGGAATTGCGTTTAACGAGAACGGGACTTTCAGACACAATTGTTCGTCTTGGGATTCAAGGAAATACCTCTTCCCATATTCTTCCGATGAATGGAACGGTTTCACAATTAGGTGCCATCGACCCCAACAATTGGATCATAAACCGAGTTGGAAGCATAGTCAAAAACGATAATTTGAATTTGTTGAGCTTACAAGATAACAACTTGAATGAAAGCAGTAAAATTTATCCAAACCCAAGCAATCAATTGGTTTACATTGAAACAAATAAAGGCGAAAAACTACAAGTTACTTTACTTGATCCAAAGGGAAAAATCGTGATGAATGAAATAATCACTTCTCCAAGTTCGATTGATTTATCCAACTTTCCTGCTGGAATGTATTTGATTCAAATCAAAAATGAAACCAACGATCAAGTAACGCGCAAGCTGATTCGAAATTAAGGTTAACAGAAAGGATAAAATTGTTTGAATTAAGACAAATTGACATCAAATTTGTAAACGTTTGTCTAGTATAAATTTTTCTCGATCAAACAATTTTATCTTACTTGTATAAAAAGGATGGCTCGTATTTATTATAAAATTGAATTCTTCAGGAACAATAACAGAAGGAACCTTTAAAACCAATGATTTCTTTCTTTGATACCACTTACTTCCGTATTCCTGAAGTTTGGGATAAGCTTGAACATCTCGCCAATTTTTTGGTAGCTAATTTTTATCTACAACTATAATATCATCATCATTAATTGAAATGGAAATAACCATGGTTTCATACTCAAGACCAGTATGAATTGATCGATGAACTATACTTTCAAGCATTGCTAAGGACCTTGATTCACCACAGTAAATTACAAATTCACTATCTTTATTCCATCTGGAAGATTTCCCAGACGCACTTAATGTTTTGGAATATTTTGTACTTGATAATCTATAAACGTTTAAATTATACATTATCGCCGAATTCAATTCCTGTTAATCTATCGTCTATGAACTTTATCCCATTTACGGTATCCAAATAATGTTCAGGTTCTTTATTACCAAAATAAAAATTAGAAGTTGATAACCATTTCTTAAACTGTTGATTGCTTCCAAAAACTTCAATTCCATGTTTAAATAATGAAATTAGCATAACAACATGTTCTATCAAATTAGTCTTTACCATTCGATCTTCATTTCTGTAATTTCTATATGTTTTTTCAGTCACTCCTAGCCAAGTTGAAATCTCTTTATCATCTTCCCCACTTACTGATTTAAGTGCACCAAACATAATTTTTATCTTACCTTTATTAACTGTATAGTAAATTAAATTAAGAATCTCATTTTGATCAATTCTTGATGGGATTGTTTGAAACATTTCTTTTTCAACTGCACTCATATCTTTTGATTTGAAATTAAAGTTAATAATTTTCACCTTTCTAATCAAGTATTTTTACCTTTTATTTTTCTGTTAATGTTAATAATGAATTACCTAGGAAAAATTTCACAAAAAATTGATTAATTATAAGCCTTTTTCATTTGAATATTCAACCCATTTTTCTAAAAAGAAATTCGGGTTTAAATCCAAATGTATCCGTACTTTTGCAGCGTGAAACAATTTTCTTTTTCTTTTT
>CAYRMV010000156.1:0-7722 GCA_964425255.1 uncultured Flavobacteriales bacterium | reverse complement strand
GATTACTCCACAAATAGAAGGGGCAATCTCTTGAAAAGTAAAATTTAGACTATTTATCTACTTCACCTTCTTCTTCATAAAATCCAAGAAATCGGCATAACTTTTCATGTCTGCTGACTCGTTGAAAGCAATCGGAATTCCGAATTTTTTTCCAACTTCCGTCGAAAATGGATTGGTGAAAGCATGGGTAGCATCGGCATAATTGATGAATGTGTAATCTGCTTGATTTGCTTTCATTTCCATGTCAAGTTGATCAATATCTGCTTGTGGTACAAAGCTGTCCGCTGCACCATTACAAACAAGAACGGATGCTTTCAATTTTCCTTTTTCTAACTTGGGACCTTGCAATCCGCCGTGAAAACTAACAACAGCGTCTAAGTTAGCTCCCATTTTTGCAGCGTTGAGCACAACTGTACCACCAAAACAATACCCGATGGCAGCGACGCGCTCCGAATTTACTCCTTTAACTTTCATAGCAGCAGTGTATCCGGCTTGAAAGCGCTTATTTAAAATGTTTGGATCGGCATATACTTCAACAGCTAGTTTGCCCGCATCTGTCGGATTATCAACAACGATATCAGCTCCATACATATCCAAACAAATAGCGATGAATCCATCTTTTGCCAATTGTTTAGCGCGCACTTTTGGGTATTCATTGAGTCCCCACCATTCGTGCACAAGCAGAACAGTTTGTGTGTTTTTAGTTGTTTTTTCTGGTTTAACCACATATCCTCGAAATGGTTTTCCATCCACTTCATAATTCAGTGTGTCTAATTTTTGTCCAAATGCAAAACCGAGTATGCAAAAGCTAAATAATAATGTCCAATTTTTCATGATTGTTTGTTTTTTTAATCTAACATTTTTTAAGATGAATTGTTGAAATGAGAATTTCAAAAGCATGAAATAAAGATAGAAATAGATTCGATTAGACAGTTCATTTTTTGTCCTATCTTTGCTTTATGGCAGCAATTCCATCGCATTTGATCTTAGTAGGCTACATGGCATCTAGCAAAACAACCTGGGGCAAGAAGTTGGCTTCTGTCTTGCAACGACCCTTTATCGATACTGATGCTTGGATTGAAACTGCTGCTGGAAAAAGCATTGAAGCAATTTTTGAAGAAGATGGTGAACCTGCCTTTCGATTGTTGGAAAACCGTTGCTTGGCAGCTTTGAAAAAAATGCCAAGTTGTGTGATTGCAACCGGAGGAGGTTTTCCGTGCCAACCGCATGTGATGGATGAATTGAATCAGTTGGGACTCACCATTTACATCCAACGTTCGGCTAATGAATTAGCACATCGCTTAGAAAATGCGAAGAAAATAAGGCCACTGGTTCGGGATAAAAAAGGGGAGGAGCTTCGTCAGTTTATTACTTCGATGTTGGATGAACGCGAACCATATTACTCACAAGCTCAAATCACGGTTGGTAGAGAAATAGAAAAACATACCGATTTACTCCGTCTAATTGAAGAACGTGTTTAGTTTTCTTCCTCGTTTGTTTCCGTTTCACTTACAGGAATTTGAGTCAGCCGAATCCATAAATATGCTAAAATGCTTCCAACCAGTACAGTAGAATAGGCAATTTTATCAAACCAAGTCAAGTCTTCATGAAAATAGCGCCATCCCAAAAATAAGATGAGCGTGCTGAAATAAGTTCCCAAGCCAATTAACATCCAGAAAACAAAATTTTTATTTTTTCGCCAGATGAATACAGTTGCTATCCCTACTGCAAACCAAGCTGCTAGTGCGATGAGGTGTTGATTCAGAACCAATTGTAAAAATTGATGCGGTTTGAAATGCAATTGTTCAGCTCGTAAAGCAATCAGTTCATCAACGTCAATGTTTTTTATGTCGAAAATTAAATGCCGAAATCGAAGTGCAGAAAAGGCAATTGAATGCCAAACGAGAAATAAAAAAACGATTAAAAATTGAATGTAACAAACGATCCGGATCCACCAAACGGGTTTGTTCGGACCAAAAATCCAGCGTGTTCCCACGAGTAACCACTTTTGGGATGGGATTTCATTCTGTTTATTTTGATATGCTTGTTCCATTATTTCTGGTTTCGTTTAGCGAGTTCTTCTGTTGAAAGCCAAGACCATTTTCCGATTGGTTTTTGGTATCCAACAAAAAGAATACGGCCCTTTTTTGTTTCTTTTTCTCGTTCTGAAAGCTGAAAATCAATCCATTCTTGTTCCTTAGGAATCCGATTTCCTGTTGCATAAATAATCTCTTTTTCACTTACCCAAATCAAATGACCTCCTTTACGAACGCGTTGTTTGGCTTCGGGAAGAAGGGAAATCGTTTGACATGATTCGCCAAAGCAATCCATCCAATTGAGAAAGGCATTTTTGGTTTGAACAGAATCCTTGAATTGATAGTAAAAATAGCACGTTGAATCGTAGTTTACTTGTTGCTTCCATTTTGCTTTTTGCTTGGCTTGGAATCTATCTAAAAACAATTCATTTTCAATGCGGGAAAGTTGATCCAAAGGTGTGTTTTGAACTTGGAAAAAGCCTGCCAAACGAGGGTGAATACTGTCCCAAGTAAGTTTTTTTTCCTCTTTAGGAAGCGTGTCTGTTGGTTCGTTCGACGTTTCCACTCCCGACAATTCATCCAAGGTTACGGTTTTATTTTTCACTTCTTCTTTGCAGGAAAAAAGAATCAAAATGAGGATCACGGAAATTTCTTTAATAGACATACGGGATGTTTTGAATGTGTTGCATGTATAAATTTAAGTGAATTCCAATGGAAATAACATCTCCAAAAATTCCTTGATTGTAGCGGTAACGGGCATACATCGCACGAATTTGCAGTCCGTAACGAAACTGAACATCGTTGTTTTGATGAAAAGCTTGACTTTTCAAGTCGATTGCCATTCCTGCGGTTAAACTTCCACGAAGTGGACCGAGTCTGGTTTTATCTTCTTCGGGTAAATCTGTTCTCGTAAATCGTATTGTGGAAAAACCAACTAATGGAGTAACCGTAAACTGAGGTGGACGAATAATTTCATAACCCACAACAAAGTGATTGTGCGTGGTAACAAAAGGTGTTTTGTCTGGAAACGAATAATTCGAACTGGCATACATTTGTTGGGCGCGCGTTTTTCCAAGAAAAGAAAGTTGCATTCCGTAGTGCCACCGTTTCCAGCCAAAGTGAATCGTATTGCTAATCGTTATGGGATTACTGTAATGACTCGCAAATTGTTCACTAAACTGGTTGTAATTGGCTCCCCAAGCATACGAGATCGACAATTTATCCCGCTTGTAATTCGGAATGAAAATCCGAGGTGTAACTTGTAATAAACTGTCGGTATGTTTTTCCCAATAACGGATTCGTGCTGTATCCAAACCGTATTTCGTGTCCATGGCAATAAATCCAAGTTGATCGTCGCAGGTTTGTTTGCCTTTTTTCAATCGGGTTTGATAATAGTCATAGGTATTCAAGTTAACCTCGTACTGCACATTGCGTGAAACATATTCGGCATAATCGAAAAATACTTGGCAAAGTCGCAACGAATTTTCATTACTCGTATTGGTAAGAAAAGACGAATCGGATACAAAAACCGGAGTGATTTCGTAATGTCGGTGAATGGTTTTATCCTGTTTTTCTTTTTTCCATGTTTGTTCAAATCGATAGGTAAACGAGTAGGGGACACTGGGAATTTTCTCACCTTTGAAATCAGCAAAAGTCAAGGGAGTTTCGCTCCACTTTTTTTGTGCAAAAATCGGGCTAGCAAACAGCCAAATTAGGATGAGAAGTTGAATTTTCATTTATCGTTTTTCAATCGTTTCTATAATTTTATCAACCGCTTCGTCAGACACGTCGAGGTGCAAAACAAAACGCAACATTCCTGGACCAAACGCCATAATTTTTATACCATTTTCACTGAAATAGTGGATGATTTCATCCCGTTTTTCTGGTTCCGACAAATGCGCAACAACTATATTTGTTTCAACAGGCAAGACTTTTTTCACCCATGTTTGTTTTTCAAGCGCAAATCCTACTTTTTGAGCACGTTGGTGGTCGTCAGCTAAGCGATCGACATGGTTTTCTAAAGCATACAAACCCGCAGCAGCCATGATTCCCGCTTGTCGCATTCCACCGCCTAACACTTTACGCACTCTTCTAGCTTGGTGAATGAAATCCTTGCTTCCAAGTAAAACAGAACCAATTGGAGCGCCAAGTCCTTTGGAAAGACAGATCGAAATGGAGTCAAATTGAGCACCATATTCGTTCCAGTCGACAGGTTGCGCCACCAAACGATTGAATAAGCGCGCTCCATCCAAATGAAGTGGTAAATTTTGTTCTTTACACCAAGATTTGATGCGTTTGATTTCTTCAAAATCGTAACACGATCCACCACCGCGATTGGCAGTATCTTCGAGCGAAACAAGTTGAGTTAAGGGCAAATGCACATCCATCGGATTGTTCAACCAATGAGAAATTTCAGTCTGTGTAATGCGGCCGCGATCTCCTGAAAGCAAACGAACCGATGCACCTGAATTTCGGGCAATTCCACCACCTTCGTATTTGTAGATGTGGCTTTCTTCGTGACAAATCACCTCTCCGCCAGGTCGAACATGCACCATAATGGCAATTTGATTGGTTTGCGTACCGGATGCACAAAAAAGTCCCGCTTCTTTTCCGAATAAAGCAGCCGCTTTTTGTTCCAAAGCAATGACAGTGGGATCTTCTTGAAAAACATCATCACCAACGGGAGCTTCAAACATTGCTTGACGCATTTCGACAGTTGGTTTTGTAACGGTATCACTGCGCAAATCAATCCAATTCATATTCCAAATTTTGCCCGAAAGATACGAGATTTCTGGCTCATCTGGCTTGGAATGATGGGTTTTATTTCGATTTTACGGACAGTTTGGATGGTTAATTTGCAAAAAACACATACCAATTTAGGGATGAAGCAATGACCAACCAAAGTGCGTAGGGTAAAACCAACAGTCCCAAGGTTTTTGGTTTAGCCTGAAATCCTTTGAATAAGAACCACCAAACCAAAATGGCGAGCATCACAATCATTATTCCACCTAAAACAACCCAATGATGGACAAAAAACACGGGATTCCAACAAACGTTCAAGATCCAATGCGTGACATAGATCCAACCAAGTTGTTGCCGTTTTTCAGGATAAGCGATCCACATCCATCCCATGAAAATTCCGAATAAAAGCATGATGCTGAACCAAGCTGCACCAAAAACCCAACCGGGCGGCGTCCACGGAGCTTTTTCAAGCGATTGATACCAATCATTTTCAATCGGACTTCCCATCAACCACGCACCAATTCCTAATGCAGCAAAGTTGAAAATCCAAAAGAGTGTAATAGCAAGGATTTTTGATTTCATGTGTTTTGTTTTAACTTAAACAGTATAGTTGATATTTAGTTTTTAATGTCTGTCGTTATTTTTGTTCTTTCTGGAAAATTCGGATTAACAAGTGTATTAAAAGCAAGCGTTTCCATCGCTTTTTCAAATAATTGATTGGTTTTTTTATCCGAACTTCGCAATACAGAATAGTTATTCCAAGTCATTGATTTACTGAAAATAGTTCCATAATCTTTCATCCAAACAGCTAAATATTCTCCATCAACAACTGCGTGGTAATGATTAGAAAAAATGAAAATTTCATAGTCTGTACTATCAAAAACAAAATGAAAACGGTTTAAAAGTGTATCTTTTGGATTGTTTTGAGAAATTTTTGATTTTGGAAATGAATCTGTAAAGGTTGAATTTTGATGTTTGTTAACTATTTCATAGTAAAATAGTTCTGTTTTTTTATTCCTTTTGTTACTACAAGAAATAATAAAACATAGTACTAAAAAAATGCTAGTAAAGTACTTGTAAAAATTAATCATCTTTTAGTTCTATACTATTTGTAAAGATACTCATTTTTTTCAAACAAAAAAACTGCCTCTCAACGAAAGACAGTTTTACGAAGAAGTATTTTTGATTTATTTTCCACCACCCAAAGATCGATACAAGCGAATGGTTAAATCTTGTTGTTCTTGGTATAAGTTTAACAATTCAAGTTGTGCTTGCAAGTAACTTCTTTGTGCATTGATAATTTCGAGATACGTTGCCCTTCCAGAAACAAAAAGTGAATTTGAAGTTTCGATAGAACGATTCAAAATAGCGACTTGTTCTGTTTTTACACTGGTTTGCTGTTGGAGAATTTCGTTCGTTTGCATCAATTGATAAACTTCGGAGAATGCGGTGACAATTGTTTTTTCCAAAGCAAGATATTGTTCTCGATTTTTTGATTGCGAAGCCAATAAGTTTGCTTTTAATTCCCGACGATTAAGCAAAGGAGCAGCGATTCCTCCCAAAATTTGATAGGCAATTGAAGAAGGTGCATCCAACAAAAGGGCAGCTCGGAAAGCATTCAAACCCAAAGATCCGTGAAGAACAACATTAGGATAAAACGCTTTCTTAGCGACTTCCATATCCGCATGGGTAGCTTTCAATTCCAAGAGTGCTGTTTGAATATCCGGTCGATTCAATAAAGCATTGCTTTGAATTCCTGTGTTAAAATATGGGACTTCAATTTGATTTTTCCATTTTGTGCGCAGAACTTCTTGTGGGTAACGACCCAATAAAAGATTAAATGCATTTTCTTCTTCAAGGATAATTTTTCGCAAGGCAAGTAATTCATTTTTTGCCGCAAGAATTTCGGATTCAATGATATCAACCGCAAGTTGATTGTTATTTCCACTTAGTTTTTGTGCTTCCGAAATTTTCAAAGCATTTTCTTGTAATTGAATGTTTTCCTCAATTAATCGAATCCGTTCATCCAAAATAACAAGACGATAATATCTTTCGCCGACAAGTGCAACAAGTTGGGTTTGCAAGAATTGTTGCCCTGTTTTACTTGCCAAATAACGTTGAATGACTGCTTTTTTTTGTGCTCGTAATTTTCCCCAAACATCGATTTCCCAACTACTTGTAAAAGCTACATTGAAATCAGGAACGATAGGGTCAGGAATTCGCTGGTTATCATTGATATTGGGAGAAAATTGGGTATCGTAGTTTCCGACTCCATCAATGGTATAATCACCGAATTTTTTTCCACCAGCACCCAGTTGAATTCCAACTTCGGGAAGTAAAATACCCCTCATGAGTCGAAGATGCGCTTCCTGTTGTTTGATTTTTTCAAAAGCAATTCGATAATCAAAATTGTTTTTTAGAGCCGTATCAATATAATCTCTCAGAATCGAATCCGTAAAAAATATGGATCGATTGGGGAGTTCATCACGTGCACTTAATGAATCGAAAGCAACTGTTTTTTCCGAATGATCAAATTGTTCGCGAATTTCAATTGGTTTTTGATTTACCTCTTGCCAAGTTTGACAGGAGCTAAAAAGTAGAATGAGTATGATAAATTTGACTGTTTTCATCTTTGTATGGTCTTTAAGTTTTAGGATTCCCTTTTTGTTGGCGTTTTTTCTCTCCAATGGATGCGAATAAATAGAATAATCCGGGAATAACGATTACACCGAAAATGGTTCCGAAAAGCATTCCTCCAGCTGCCGCAGATCCAATGGTTTTGTTTCCAATGGCACCTGCACCAGAAGCTAAAATGAGCGGAATCAATCCAGCAGTAAACGCAAATGAGGTCATTAAAATAGGTCTCAATCGAGCCACTGCACCTTCAATCGCTGCTTCCCACACCGTTTTTCCTTCGGATTGTTTTAAGATCGCAAATTCGACA
>CAYRMV010000155.1:0-7727 GCA_964425255.1 uncultured Flavobacteriales bacterium | reverse complement strand
ATTGCTAAAAATGTTAATCGCGTTGAAAAAGATTCCAATAAATTTGCATGGTTTGTAAGAACAACAGACTTAGAAAAATATTCTGAAGAAAGAGATTTAATTAATGATTTTATATGGATAGATAAGTTAACATATGATTATTTAAAAAAAAGTAAATTATATGGAGGAGAATTACTTTTAGCAAAAAGAGGTGACATAGGTCGAATATACTTAATGCCTTTGACTAAATATCCAGCATCACTTGCTCCTAACTTATATTTAGCTCGTTTACTAGAAAACGTAATTTCACCAAAATTTGCATATTATTTTTTGATTTCTTCTTTTGGTTCTTATCAATTGAATCTAAGAAATAAATCAACAACAATTGGTGCGCTTTATAAAGATGATTTTAAAAGTTTAGAATTTTGTTTTCCTCCAGTAGAAGAACAATCAAATATTACAAAATACCTAGACAACAAAACCCAAGCAATCGACAAAAAAGTAAATCTTTTAGAAAAGAAAATTGACTATTACAAAGAGCTACGTAAAAGCATCATTAATGAAACGGTAACAAAAGGGTTAGATAATTCAGCATTATTACAGGAAAATGATTTAGGCTTTGAAACTCCATCAACGTGGTCAAAAAAACGTCTTAAAGACTTAGGTTTTCTTTATAGTGGTTTGTCAGGTAAAAGTGGTGATGACTTTAATCAAGACGACAACCCTGATAACAAAGGATTTATACCATTTACAAACATTGCTAACAATACTTATTTAAAGAAAGACCACTTAGGTACGGTTGTAGTTTATGAAGGCGAAAAACAGAACAAGGTTAAAGAAGGTGATATTTTCTTTTTAATGAGTTCTGAAGGCTATGGAGATATTGGTAAATCAGCCGTTTTAGCAGAAGAAATTGATGATACTTATTTAAATAGTTTTTGTAAAGGTTTTAGGCTAAAAAAGAAGCTTTGTAACCCATATTTTCTAAATTATCTGTTACTTTCAGATTATTACAGAAACCTATTAATTGTTGAGGGTAAAGGGTTTACACGTATCAACTTAAAAATGGAAAAAGTCAATGATTTTATAGTTTATGTTCCTGATAATTTGATTGAGCAAAAAGATATTGTTAATTTTTTAGATCAAAAAACCCTTGTTATTGACAAAATAATAAACAATATCCAAAAACAAATATCCACCTTAAAAGAACTCCGTAAAACATTAATCAATGATGTGGTTACAGGTAAAATAAAAGTTGTAGAATGAACGAACTAGATTTACAAGACAAATACCTTATTAACTTTCTGTGCGAAAGACAAGACGGATTGCAATATAGAGAAGCAAAAGCAAATACTGTTTCTCCACAATTTTTTTTGGTAGAAGATTTGAAACATTTCCTATCCGAAACATCTTTAAACAAAGACAACTACAAAAAGCTATTGCGAAAATACAATTCAGAAAAAGAATTATTAGATGCCATTACCGATGAATTGCATGATCGCTTGAAATCAGCTGCGAATATGGCCTTGTTTGTTAATAGCAATAAATCGTTCACAATCAATGGGATTTCACTTCATTTATTTTATCCAAGTGGTAGTGAAACGTATGAAGATCAGTTATTTGATGAAAATATTTTCACCGTAATTCAAGAGCTTCCATATACATTTTCGTATAAATCGCATGACGGAAAAAACACCTTGTCTAAATTTTCATTTCGTCCCGATCTTTCCTTTTTCCTAAATGGAATTTACCTCGGCTACAGCGAATTAAAAAGTAACTATACCAATCAAAACGCAAGGAAAAATGGACGAAAAAAAGTTTCAAAAGATTACTTGACAGCTGTCCAGGAATATTTAAAAATCGCTGATGGTAACGATAGTTCACAAACAATACGAAAGGAGTTTTTGAAGATCTTTGAAAAAGCAATTCACATCACTTCCACAGATGTGAATGAAACCTATGTAATTCGAAATATATCTACTCAATTTGAAGAAATAAAAAGCACTTTTCTAGAACAAACACATGATTACTCCCAGTACGAAAACAAGTTAGAAAAAGACTTCAAGCAATATCCTGTTAGAAATAAAAATGCAAATAAAACAGAACGATTTGAAGAGGTTTTTAGAGCCTTGTATGATAAAAAAATGATCGAGAAAGAAATTCTCTATTACAACTTTATTGAACGTGAATTAATTAAAAAAGAAAACAGTAAAACCAAAGAGTACAAACACAATGATGGCCGTTTAATCAGTCCACGTCCAAAACAAAAATTTGGAACAGATAAAATTATCAGCAAGATTGATGAATTTTTGGAACACGAATCAGAACCAGATTACTTCATCAAAAAACTCGAAGCTGAGCTTAAAGAAAAAGGCATCGGTATTGAGAAAATTCAAGAGTTAATTCATAAAAGGCAAAAATATCAAAACAATAAAAATGTTTACTCATTATTGTTGCAGTACTCTGCTGGATTTGGTAAAAGTAACATCATAGGTTGGACAGCTTTGCAACTTAAAGACATTCGCAGAAACAAAGCGTATGTTTTTGATAAAATCATGTTAGTGGTCGATCGCTTACAGCTTCGTGATCAGATTGATTCAATGCTTCACAACATGAACATTCAAAAAGGGATGTTCATTGAAGCGCATGATAAAAAAACTTTTTCAAAAGCATTAGAAAGTAATGTCAGAATTGTTGTTGTAAATATTCAAAAATTTGGCACAATAAAAGATATTTTGGATAAATCAATTGTTCAAAATTTATCGAAGCTTCGAATTGCATTCCTGATTGACGAAATTCATAGAAGTAATGACGGTTTGCAGAATGAAGAAATGTTGAGCATTTTTGATGAATTGCAGAATAGTTTTGATAAAGGAATTAATGATGCAAGTTCAATTTCAAAAAAAAATCTGATTGTAGGTTTTACAGCCACGCCAAGTGATCATACCTTATCTCGTTTTGGAGAGTTCAGCCATTATGCAGAAAATAAAGCAATTTGGGTCCCATTTGATTATTATACAATGGGTAAAGCCATCGAAGATGGTTATATTTTAAATCCAATTAAAGGTATTGTTCCAGTATCTGCAAAAATGTATTTCGAAAAACCTGAAAACGCCTTGGAAGGATTTGAAGGTGATACAGGCTATGAAGAAATTCCTGATGGCACTGATACCGGAGTCGATGCAGAAGGAAAAAAATATGCAATTCGAAAAAAGAAAATTTATGCAGATCCAGAAAGAATTGAAGCAATTTCTAAATTTATCGTCGATAGATTAGTTTCAAATGTGTACATCCAAATCAGAAGTACAGCAAAAGCAATGCTTGCAACTACTTCAATTCCAAATGCAATTAAATATACACATTTCATTAAAAAATACCTGAAGGAAGTTACACAATTAAAAAAATACGAGCGTTTTAAAGACACTCCTGTTTACATTGTTTATTCAGATAGCCAAGAACATCCAAGTAGTTCCAGTATAAACGATGGTTTGAGTGAAAAAACAGTGTTACAAAACTTCAAATTGGCTAAAAATGGAATTATTATTGTTGTTGACAAGCTGCAAACTGGCTACGATGAACCTAAATTACACACCCTGTTTTTAGACAAAGAAATTAGAGGCATTAACGCAATTCAGACCATTTCAAGAGTAAATCGAACGACAAAACATAAAAATGATTGTAAAATAGTAGATTTCTCATACAAAAATGTAAACGTTAAAAATATCAAAGATGCATTTGAGCATTTTAGCAATGTGGTTGTTTCTGACTTTGACCCTCTTGGTCAAGAAAGCAATTTGGAGATTTATTATAAGTCCTTGAAAGAAACAGCAATTTTAAATTCTCAGTTTCCAAATTTTGTAAAATACCATGAAGAAGTAAAAGACATTCAATTATTGTTAGAAATGCAGAATTGTTTTTCTCAGTTTATCACAAATAACAAAGCAGAAGCAAAACAATTAAAGAAAGTAATAAACAAATATTTCAGTATTTTAAATTTGATTGAGTTTGTTATTGATCTCGATACCAAATTTAGCGAAACTCTGTTTTTAGATTTCTTGCGCAAGTTCAATAATGAATACAATAACATCAATCGTTCATCAGAAATCATTGATGATGTTGAAATTTATTTTGACAACAAAATTGGTATTGTCGCTCCTCAAGATTACATTTTTACTCCCAAAGTAAATTCGAACAAAGTCAGCCAGCCTGATGGCAGTTCAGGTTACAATAAGTATAGATATAACATACTAAGAGTAATTGAAAAAAGGAATCAAGAAGAAGAAGCAATCGCTGTATTAATAAAAGAATTTGAACAAAAAGTTGACAATTTCTTTGCTTATATAAAAGAGGATGAACTTGGCAAAAGATTAGTGGCAAAAATACTTGACGACGGTAATTCATTTAGCCAAGACGAAATAAATCATGATTTCTCCAAGATCTACAGAAAATACACAATTTTAAATAAAGATTTAGGAGACTTTTTCAAACGAGAAACCAAAGATTCATTACCACAATTGTGTGATGATTTTGAGAGGTCGTTGTCAGATGATTTTCAATCAGGCTTTGAAATTCCTAATCGCCCAATTCCTCCAAAGAAATGAAAAAAGAAATAGATATTAAGCAGTGGCAACATTTATTTGAAGCTTACAAAGAAAGTTCTATCCAATTTGATAAAAATATCCTTTATATTTCTGCAGGCGCTCTCGGGCTGTCAATGACTTTTATAAAAGATATTGTACCATTAAATGAAGCTTTATATGTTTCATTACTGATAATAGCTTGGTCAATTTTTACGCTAATAATATTTGCTAGTTTACTTTCATATTACCTTTCAATGAAAGCGACTAAATATTGTACTTTCAATTTGGTTGACTCTAATTCTATTTTCTCAAATTCCTTAGGTATTGTTGCTTCTGACAACTTAGCTTTTTTTGCTACGTTAAATAGTTTTTTGCACAATGAATGGGCTTGGAAATATGGTTCACGGCTTGAAACAAGACTTAGATATTCATCAAATGAAATATTCTATAATTTCCCTTTTATATCAAATGATTTTTTAAAAAATTTTGGAATTGAGTTGTTGAATTCTAGAAAAATCACACTGCAAAAACTAAAGTTAGGTATCACAAAAACCTACAATTTATTACATAACAATGCAATCACAATTCTTGCCTTCAATGAAAGAGACAAGCAAGTTTCTGGGCTAATTAAACACTTGGAAAATACTCCAAATTCCATTTCAATTGAAGAAGCTATTCAGGGCATTATAAAACTTCGAGAGCTGCATAAAGCTTTGGATGAAGCAGTTTTAGAAGCCTACGGTTGGAACCAAGATGATCCAAAATGGGGCAAGGCCATTCAGTTGCGTCATGATTTCTACGAAGTAGATTATTTACCCGAGAATGATCGTGTGCGCTATACCATTCACCCCGAGGCACGCAAAGAGGTGTTAAAGCGTTTGTTGCAACTCAACCACGAGCGCTATGCCGAGGAGGTAGCTGCTGGCTTGCATGATAAGAAGAAACCGACTAAGAAAAAGGTTAAGGTTAAGAAAGGAAAGAAAGATAAAGAGGATGTGGATGATGGAAGAACCCAAAAGGTTTTGTTTCCAGAGGTAGATTTGTTTAATCAGGAAAATGAGGCAGGTAATGAAAATTGAAGTTCCAATACCCTTCAGATTATATAGGTGTGATACATCAAAACCAAGCCAATTTTGGGATCTAAAAATGTCTGCTAGGACAAACTACGGAACAAAATATGGTGAATTGGGTAGTAAAAATCAAGCTGGATTATTTTTCTTTCATGACCATGTTGATATGTCTCATTCTTATGCCAGAACACTGAAAAAAGAAGAATCCAATTGTAAAGACCTCAGTGAATATTTTATTACTGAAGCAGTTCTTAATGATACTCTAACAATATTAGATTTTTCAAAAGATCATAGTACTTTTCTCATGGTTGAAACGCTTATAAATAATAGACTTATTTTGCCAGAATCAATGGTTAATCACAACAACATAGATCAATCATTAGATTCTCTTTTTCAATTATACTTAAAATACAATGAAACTAAAGATTGGAAAATACCATTACAGATGAAAGTATCTAAATCTGAAACAGGGTTGGATTCTAGCTATTTTGGACAATTATTAACTGATTTTGAAAATGGTCGAATATTTAAACAGATATTAATTGAAAATGGATTTGATGGATATCGTTGGCGTGAGCATAATGATCCCAGAGGTCTGACATATTGCTTAGTTAATGCAGATAAATTGAATCCGCCATATACTTATAAAATTAATTATTGACTATATGATGCATTTAGATGTTGAATTTTATAAAGAAAGAAGAAATAGAACAGATGATAGTCCAACATTAAGAAGGAATCATAAAACACTATTTCAAGATCAGATCACTAATAAAGGTATAATTTTAAATACTTCTCTTGACTCACTTGAACTAAATGGTTTTTTGTTGAATGAATTTGATTTTATTCATTACGCCTTATTTAAACATCAAAATGATAACCGTCCTGGTTATAGAAACAATCAAGAAATTGCAGATAGTGCTTTCAATAGAATACAAGATTTCGCCAGGTTTTATGATTTTGGAGCATCAGTTCAAAATCATTTAAGTCATGTTCAAGGAGGAAATGATAGAATGTACTCCGAATATCACGGTGTTGCAGGTGCATTAACATTGAACAGTCATTTGTTCGGATTAACGAATGCTGATTATAAAGTAATACCAGAAAATGGAGGATTGGTAATGGATCATTCATTAGTACTGGGAAGTAATGGTGTCAATAATATTCTCATTGAAAGTAAAGGGACATTCGGATTAAATAATTCTCATTCAGAGTTTTCAAGAAGTATAATTGACAAAAAACAATCATATAACTATACCAATCAATCAAATGACCTTTATTATGGGGTGATAACCAAAGTGCCTTATGCCGGAGAAACGGGCAATGCTAAATGTATTATAGTTGATCCTCCAGTTGATGGTATCGGTGTTGACCCAAAAAAGTTTCAGCTACATACGAGGTTAAACTACTACTCAAATCGGTTTTATTGGTTTCAAAGGGGAGCGTTTCAAGATCTATTTGAAGATTTATTAGAAATATTAGAAAGTAAACGCGATGATTGGGAAAGTCTTTATTCACAGCGTATTGCTAGCACGGACTTTAATCCTCGACAACTTGTAAGATTTAGATCTTTCAATTCAATTTCAATACGTGTTAATAATGACTTTAACGGAAGTGTACTATTTTATCCGTTAGATGATCAACGTTGGTTTGTTTTTGGCTTTGTGCGCGAGCTAATTTATGCAATGGCAGAACCGCAAATTGAAAAGATATTAAGTCTAAATTTTACTTCAATTTCAAAGGACTATATGGTTGAAAACATTCAACCGAATGAAAGATTGACACAAGGTATAGACGTCAGTTTATCAGGGAAATTAACTGTAAATAGTGCGGGAGAAATTTGGGGAATACTTAACTGTTAAATTCAGTTATTAATGAACAAAATTAAAATGGAGAACTTAAAAAAGGTAGAAACACTTTTTCATACGACTACATCAATTGATATTCTTGAAAAAATAATAGAATTAAATTTTCAAGTTTCTTTTTCCCGCGAAGTTTTTAAAGGAAGGGAAACTTTAATACCTATGGTTTCCTTTAGTAACGTTTTGTTATTTGAAACAAAATCTCAAATTAACTATGGGAATTATAGCATTGGGCT
>CAYRMV010000154.1:0-7755 GCA_964425255.1 uncultured Flavobacteriales bacterium | reverse complement strand
TACTGACATTGCTGTAACTTTGTACACACAAATTGGTTTTTACGAATCTCTAAAATTACCTTGGTAAATAAAATTCAAAAAATGAAATCCAAGAGAATAATTGATTCGTATCTACACTAAAATTGACAAAAAATGAAAGGATTTTTTATTGTAATACTGCTGATGATTTCTTCCTCATTTGGATCAAAAGCGCAATGTAATGTTACTTCTTCGAATTCGAATCCTTATACGGTAAGAGTATTTTTACGTCCTATACAAATAAATAAAACATATAATGGAGGTGGCTGTACGTATACCATTACATTAGAATATAATATTTATACAACTAACTCTAGTGGACAAGTAATTCCTACAAACATGTACACGCTACAAGGAAACGTACGTAATTGTATGTCTGGAAATACCCAAAACAATTTTTTTGATTTACCTAACAATGGTGGTACAGGTACAACAGTTACAGCCACTGGATCAATCAATGGAGTTGGAAATTGCGATAATTTTAATCTAAAAAGATTGTGTTCAACATACGAGCTTATTATTCAAGGCCCAGACCTTAACTATACAACTGTAAACTGTAATTACATCGCAGCAGGCGCTCCCCTTCCTGTCGAGCTAGGATCGTTCTCTGGTAATCAATCTAATAACCAAGTAGATTTATCTTGGTTAACGTATTCGGAGCGTGAAAACGAAACATTTTTCATCGAACGTTCAACAAATGCAGTTGATTTTGATGTAATTGGTAAAATGGATGGTGCTGGAACAACGAGTACGCAGCAAGAATATTTCTTTTCAGATAAAGCTCCTAAAAATGGCGTAAACTACTATCGCCTTCGTCAAGTAGATTTTGATGGTAACGAAGAAATTTTTGATCCAATCGCTGTAAACTATGCTGGGTCAGAAGCATTCTCCTCAAAGGTGTTTCCCAACCCAACCACGGAAAACAAAGTAGAAATAACCTTAAACAATGTACAAGAGGAGCACGTATTTATTGATACATACAACCTTCTTGGACAATTGCTCCATACAGAAACAATTCACATTCATTCCAATGAGCAGACAGAATTGATTCAATTAAATGAAATGGAAAAAACGTATTTAATCGTTGTTAGAACAGAAAATGAAATTTTAGACAGACATCGTGTTCTGGTACAAAAGTAGATATTGATTGATGGTGATGAAAAAAGGGGATATGCTGAATTCAGATATCCCCTTTTGTATTTAATTGAAGTTTTTATTTCAATGAACAAGTTACGCTCGAATTTACAGTTTGAATTTCTGTCTGTTTCTTTTCACACTTGTCCTCAGCATCTTTCTTTTTCATAGCTGTATAAGGTTCGTCATATGAGTACCCTGCTGATGTACATTGACACGTGTAATCTTTCTTACAAGAGCTTAATGCAAAAACTCCCAATGCTGCAATAGCTACAATTTTTTTCATAGTAATAAATTAATGATTTAACGATGCCAAATTAAGTAAAAATCCGATAAATAAACTGCAACTGTATGGATTTTATAAAAAAATAATATCGTGTCTCATTTCATTAATCCGTATTTTTGTAAAAAACACAATACAATGCAAGTACCCGTAAACGTTTATGTCGAAATGACTCCCAATCCGTCAACAATGAAATTTGTTGCTAATAAATACCTCTTATTAACGGGAGAATCTGCTGAATTTTCAAACGCAGCAGAAGCAAAAGGTTTTTCTCCATTAGCAGAAGAATTATTTCAATTCCCCTTTGTGAAAAATGTCTTTTTGGCCAGCAATTTTGTTACCATTACTAAAACAGAAGACCTTGCTTGGGACTACATCGCCATGGAACTCCGTGAATTCATTAAAAACTGGATTGGAGACGCCAAAGATGTTTTGATTCGTATGCCAGAACCAAAACCAGCCGTTTCCAAAACGGATGAACCACGCAAAGAATACTTACCAAGCGAATTGGACGATGTTATTCGTGGTTTGTTGGATGAATATGTTCGTCCTGCAGTTGAATCAGACGGTGGCGCAATTGATTTTCTTGGTTTCGAAGACGGAATCGTAACGGTTCAGTTGAAAGGCTCTTGTTCCGGTTGTCCGTCTTCAACAGCAACGCTCAAAGGCGGAATCGAAAATTTATTGAAACAGCACTTACCAGAAGTACAATCTGTTGTGGCGGAAAATGCTTAGAATTTATTTGAAAAATGCAAAAAACGGGAGTTCAAATTTGAACTCCCGTTTTTGTTTATGCTTGTTGTTTGTTGATTTTACTTGTTGATTATCTCAAACAAAGCCTGCAAATTCGGTGAAATAATCACTTCAATGCGTCTGTTTTTTGCCTTGTCGTTCGCATCTACTGGGTGAAATTCCGATCTTCCAGAAGCAGACAAAATAGCGGGATTTACTTTTGAATTGGACGTCATAATTTCCACCACTGCGGTTGCACGCAACACCGACAATTCCCAATTGCTTCTTGGATGACTTCCTGAAACCAATTTATCCGTATCGGTGTGGCCTTCTACAATGACTTCCAAGTCTTTTTCGTTTTCCAATGCTTTTGCTAATTGGATAATCGCATTTTTTCCTTCTTGTTCTACGACCGTACTCCCCGATTTAAACAACAACTTGGCTTCCAAACTGACGTATACTTTTCCATCGCGCTCCACCACGGTTAAACCTTTGTTTTCAAAACCACGCAAGGCATTCGCCACTTTCGTTTGCAAGGCTTTCATTGCATCATCCCGACGTTGAATGGCTTCTTCTAGTTCATTCACGCGCTTCTCCCGATCCGCTAACAACAATTGCTTGGCATTCAGTTCCATCTCCAATTGATTCAACACATCTCCTTTGCGTTGAAGCTCTAAATTTTTAGCATCCAAATCCGCTTGAAGTGCACTTGTTTCCTTCGCCCCTTGTTTACGTTCATCTTCCAATTTACGCTCATAGGTCATGTTTTGCATCACCATTTTATCGTATTCCGTTTGCAAAGAACGATAGGAATTCCCCAATCGGGTCGTATCCGCTTTCAATTGGTTGACATCTGTATGTAAAACTTGCAAACGCGCATTCAATTCCTTTGACAACGCCTCATTTTTCAAGGATGAACTTTTGAACTGTTCCAACTCCTCCGAACATTTCTTTTCTCGTTCAACCAATTCATTGTACTTTTTTGCTGGAACACAGGCAAAAAGTGACACACTTAAAATCACAGTCGAAACAATCTGAGTATACTTCATTTTACTTTTCTATCCGGGTTTCTCACAAATATCGGAAACAAAGCTTCTTCTTTCACCTCATCCAACAAGGAGTTATAAACACAAAAAGGGGGAAAACAAAAAAGAGAAGTCCATCCCCAAGCGATTGAGAATGGACAAACTCCCTTTAGTAAATCGAAAAAAATTACTGTTTCACCATTTTTTTGGTATCGATGATTTTGCCATCCGCTACCAAGGAATACGAATAGGTTCCACTTGATAAATCGCTGCCGAAGACATTCAATTGACCGTTTCCTCCTCCCGTGATATCAACTGACTGAATCAATTTGCCTTGTCCATCGTAGAAATGAATTTGTGCTTTTGCAATCGATGTAGGAACCGAATAGGTAATCACCGTTGATTCCGCAAACGGATTGGGAACATTTTGATTGAGGATAATCGCATTTTTGGAAGATAAATTCACCTCGATGCTTTGGATCAATTGTTGTTGTGTTTCCGTTGAATTTTGTTGGATCATTCCTTGACTTATAGAACACAAATCAGGAAATCGATTCATCAAACAAGCTTCCAATTGATTGAATTTAGCATTCAACTCATTCAATTGCGCCTTCAAATCCGCATTTTCGGTTTGCAATTGCTCCAAGGCACTTTGTTGTTCTTGGTGGCCTGTTACTAGAATTGGAATCAATTTTTCGTATGAAACAGCTTTAAAAGTAACTGGTTCACTTGTCATATTACCTAATGTGTCATACATTGCTGGCATTGTTGTTTCTCTGACCGCTTCTGGCAATACCTCCTCCAATTCTTGTGCTAACAAACCTATTTGTGGTCCCTCTGAAAAATTTATTTGTGGAAATTCTTCCGTTCTGTAAGTATAACGAACTGAATGTAATTGACTTAAAATAGCATTTGCATCTTGAAAATCATGGATATTCTCCTTTAAATTCTGATCGGAAGTAGTCCAAATACCTGCTGTACAATGAGTTGTTCCATTCACCCAAGCTCCCCAGTTATTCGGTCCTGATGGAACAGTAGCAAAAATACCATAATTTGAAGTTGTAGAATGGGATTCTGTCCAAAGTCCTACCCCAATATTTGTTTCCGAACTTGCTTGATGAAACTTTCCTGCAATCGACATCGTTATCCACTGATTTGGCATCGTTTCAAGATAATTAAATCGCCCTCTTTCAATCACATCTATTTTTCCCTGTAGGGGTGTATTACAGTTATGTCCAACACCAACACGTTGGGTAAATGTTGGTGTAATAGGCATCACGGTGGAAGAAGTAAAATAATAATTCTTTCCAGCTAACTCCATTTGGTAGTCTGCTGTAAGGGCATTCGGCAAATAAAAAGGAGGTACTCCCGCTCCACAATAATTCCCCGGACCCGAATTCGTATTCATGGTAACCCATGTACCATTTCCACTCAACACCGTACTGGCATTTCCATTGAAATCCAATCTTCTTACGTTTACATCACTCGATCCATTGGCATTTACCCCAATCAAGATCGAATTGGGTGTGGCTGCCTGTACGTTTCGAATTCGAACATCTCCATTTACGTCTAAGTTGGCAGTAGGATTTGTTGTCAGATTAATCCCCACGCGCTGTGACATCGGTCTCAATAATAAATTTCCATTTGCATTGGTTTCCAAATCCGACCAATTGTTATTCGTTGTTGTTAACCTCAATTGTGGGGCTTGATTTAAGTTGGATTTTATTTCTGCTGCTCGAGTTGGAGTTATTGTATTTACGCCAAATCTTCGTTCAAATGCATCCTCATACACCAAAAGATTTTTATAAAACATCGTTGATCGCAAAGGATTTGTACCCAATGTATTGTTTACAAAAACCGTAAATGCATAATCGACCGGAGCACTCGAATTCAGACTTGTCTGTGAACCCGCAAACCAATTTCCGTTTGGTGTACCGGAAGGATGCGTCATAAAAAAGCTGCTTCCGCCTATTCCATCCCAAATAAGCGAAGCAGAGTTACTGAGTGTAATTCCCCTCATCCAGCCTTGTGCATTTTGCTGCTGAGAACCTACTACATGTAAAGGGGATGCAGGAGAAGATGTTCCAACCCCTATAAAACCCCAGGTGTTTACTCCGTACCCCGTTCCTGTACCGTTAAAATGCATCCGGGTAATTCCATTAACCTTTATTTCCAAAGGATTGGTTCCGTTACTGATATCAAATCCAAGGTGGCGACCTGACAAATAAGAATTTGCACCTGTACCATTAGTAGACTGAGAAAATAATTGGTTCGAAAGTATAGATAAAATACCCATGAGAACTAAATTAAGTCTTATATTTAACATAAAATCTGATTTTAATTACTAATTAATTCAACAAAACCTTCAAAGGTATTTGTCTTTGTTTTTATCACATAAAAATATGTTCCGTCAGAACATATACTTCCTAGTTTGTTTCGCCCATTCCAACTAAAAACATCAACTGAATAATAAACAACGTTTCCCCAACGATTTAAAATCGTTATTTCATCTGGAATAAAAACGCTTGTATCAATATAAAAGAAGTCATTGAATCCATCTTCGTTTGGTGTGAAAACATTTGGAATCTGGTACTCCAACTCTGTAACTGAAATATCATCAATATAATAGTAATTATCTCCTACACCACCAACGTTAGTCAAAGTATCTGTATCAGCATCATCCTTAAAATTACCTATGACTAAGTAATTTTCATTTCCCAGAGCGTAGTAAACAAATGATAATTCAACCCAACCCAACGTATCTTTAACAATTGAATTACAATACAATGCTTCATTAAAAATAAGGGTTAAATAATTATTTGTACTAATATTCTCTACAGAAAAGTGTAATCCGAGATTATTGCATGCTACTGATGCATAACTCCCCAAAGAAACGTAATATTTAATTGAATAAAATCTACCATATTTGAGTGTTTCTGTAAGCGAAGTTTGAATATATTCTTTGTAGTTTGTACCTAAACCGTAAGCTACTATACCTCCATACCCAACCCCAGAGCGAGGTTCTTGATATCCAGCCAGATTATTTGGGACACTTGTATTATAGGAAGGTAAAGCACAAACGTTAAAATAATCCGGGCTTGATAACGTTGGTGAAGAAAAATATTTTGCGTTGGACATTTCACCATTTTGAGGACAATTGACTGTGTCTTCAAAGCTTCCATTTGGCACGAGATTTTCCTGTGCCTTAAAAGAAAAGACGGCAAACAATAAAAGAAAATGTAAAACGGATTTTATCAATTGATAAAGTTATTTTTTTAAACTATCTCTGTTTTCTACGTCTTCAAGCCAAAAACAGGAAAGGGCTTACCTTGCAATACGAAGGATTTCGAATTTTTAACGATTTATTAGCGAATACTTCCGTTTGGCTAACCTACCTTTGCAGTGATATAGGTGTCAGAATTTATATCGGGGAGGTGTTAAAATGGAAGGTATTCTGTTTTTCATCTCCTTTTTTATTAGTTAGTAATATTGTTCGTTTCATAGTTAAAGCAAACTTAAACTATTTTTTTGAGAAAGCAAAAAACTAATTCGTTAAATTTCAAACATTAATACAAATACAAAATAAGAGTCATCATCATCCAATTTGATCTCCTTATCAGACATAGTTCAACAAAAAAAGAGATGTCACGATTCAACGCAACATCTCTTTACATTTCTATAAAACAGGAGCTTCTACCTAAAACCCCTGTACCCCATTCACGGTGGTGTATTTCAAAATATTCTTTTTATCGGGATAAATGCGCGCAAAAGCAGATTGCAATGCAATGGTTCCTTCGTGGAATCCACACAAAATCAATTTCAACTTTCCTTCATACGTATTTACGTCTCCAATCGCATAAATTCCGGGGATATTGGTGGAATAATCCAAGGTATTCACTTTGATCGCATTTTTCTCGATTTCTAGTCCCCAATTGGCAATCGGACCCAAACTTGGTTTCAAACCAAACAAAGGAATAAAATGATCGGCATAACGAATGGTTTCCCCATTACGTGCATGTTCAATCACTACTTCTTCCAACCGATCTCCTCCACGCAAACCTGTAACTTCCGCTTCGGTAATTAAGGTAATTTGACCCGATTCAGCCATGTCAATCACTTTTTGAACCGAATCCAAGTGACCACGGAATGAACTGCTTCGATGCACCAACACCACTTCGGAAGCAATCTTCTTTTCAGCCAAGAAAATAGACCAATCCAAGGCAGAATCACCTCCTCCAGCAATCACACAACGTTTTCCACGGTAAAATTCTGGATCCTTGATGATGTACTCCACCCCTTTGTCTTCGAAATCAGCTATGTTCGAAATCGGTGGTTTGCGCGGTTCAAAAACACCCAAACCTCCTGCAATCATCACAATGGGTGCGTGATGCTTCGTTCCTTTTACGGTGGTAACGATGAACGAACCATCTTCCAGTTTTTCGATATCAGAAGCAGCTTCTCCTAGCGTAAATCCAGGTTTAAACGGAGCTGCTTGTTCCATCAAATTATCGATCAATTCTCCCGCCAAAACAGAAGGAAAACCAGGGATATCATAAATGGGTT
>CAYRMV010000153.1:0-7809 GCA_964425255.1 uncultured Flavobacteriales bacterium | reverse complement strand
TTGATTAGCAAGGTTGTAACCAAACCGGGCAAGTATTAGGGTTTCTTCAGACTTTGTATTGTAAATCTCATTGATATTCTTTTGAAGTATTTCAATCTTTCGGCTGTAATCCTTTTGCTTTTGTACGGATTGTACAACGCTATCTGCTAATGGTGTTGTTTGTGCGAATAAGCTTACCGAAAATAGTCCGATACACAGTAAATATATTATTGTTTTAAATCTTGTCATATTCGTTGTTAAACAGTTGAACATATTAGCTAAATGCTGTTATATAACCGAATGATATCATCCAATACATTCAGAAAAATATGCAGTAAATTAATTAAATTAATATAAGGCTATGGCTCATACCGCTCTGTTTTCAATAAGTTTAATGTGGAGTGAAGCACTTTTTTAAAGTTTCCTATGAGTATCTCCGACAGTTCTTCCTGTGGTTGTTCCGTTGGAAATTTCTCTTCCATTTCGGTCAGCCGTTTTTTTATTAGTGTGTTGATTTCTTCTTCCGTTTGGAGGATTTCCATTTCGTTTTTCTGCAAATACAAATGGCTTTGCAACTCTGCCGTCTGATTGCTCTCGGAGGTACGCAGACTGCTGTACATCTCAAAATATTTTTGTAATAACCACACGATGACCGACAGCAGACCGATAATCACGATAAATAATAAGGCTAAAGCTATCATACTACTTTCTTTTGTTTTTTCGTTTAATCTTTCTCCACTTTACAATTGCCCAAATAATGATGGCTACTACAATAATTCCGATAATGAACGGTGCGTAAATAACAAAGAGTGTTAGTAATCCCGGAAAGCTACCAATAAATGTTCTTTCAACTTCGTAAGGATTTTTTGATGATACAGTTGTGTAGTTGAGGCTTTGAAGGTTTTTACTGCTTAATTTATCAACCTTTGTAAATAGGTTTTCGGATTGGGCAATGCTGTTTTCGTACTGAAAATTTTCTATTCGATTGGAATACGTTACAATCAAATTGTCTTTAGGTGTTGGGGAAAAATTTGTTTTGTTTCCCCAAAATATGTGTTCGCTTTTATTGTATTGAAAACCGAAATTATCTGACAATCCTTTTACGTCTTTTTCTTGTAAACCATCCATTAGCTGAACATAGAAATTTCCTTTTTCAATAGGACTTTTCCAAACGCTTCCACTTTCGAGCAAGTAAATAAAAGCATTGTAGCTTTCCTTTTCATTTCCTTTTCTGACAATTCCATTATTGGTATTGACGATAAAATATACTGCTACGTTTTTGGTTTCTTTGGGCAGGAATTCCATTTGCCATACTTTCCAATTATCGCCAAAGCTGTTTATTTTTCCGTATTCGCCATTTTGCTGTTCTACCAATGGCAACCAAACTTCATTGGCTTTTATTTTGAACTGATTGAGCTGGTCAATCTGCACCTGGTTCAAATCTACACTGCCTCCCGAATAAATACCGTTTATAGGATAGCCCATTTTGAAATTGAGCTTTTCGGAAGTGGTGTTTTTAAAAATATATTCGCCTTTTACCACCGCATAGCCTTTGTACAGTTGAATGTAGATACGTTCCTGTTGCATCTGCACTTTTTTGAACGTAAGACTATCTTCTGGATAAAGCATTGTAAAGACCGTTCCGCCTGCATTCCAAATACCTGGCTGTGCAGCGTTGGCAAATGCATTTTGAGATGAAACTATTGTGATTAGAAAAAATGCTGTTACTAGAAATTTATGTATTATCGTTTTCATACCATTATGTGTTTTAAGGTAATTTGTTTTGCTCCAACATCGCTTCAAATAGATGTAGCTTTTTATGACTAAATTCAGATGTTCCGGTGATCGTTCCATCGGCAAATTCCATTTTGAAAAAACCGATACCGGAAATGGTTTTGGCTTTCAAATCTACTTCGGCTTCGGCTGTGATGTTGTTGTTTTCGTCACGTAAGTACAGCACCATTCGGTAAGGCTTTAGCTCTTGTTTAGTTTTCTCATAAGCCTGTAAAGTTTGGTCGGAATAGGCTTGTATATCAAAAGGCAAGCTGTCATTTGGTGCTTCTTTGTCAAATCGTAAAATGCCTTTAAATAGTTTGTCTTGTACAATGCTGTCTTCGATGAGCTTAAATTTGATTTCACCGGAATGATGACCCATCGCATCTTTGAGGTAAGCGGTGGCATAGAAATAGCTTTGCGGTTCTACGAAAGAGAGTATTTCCTTGTCTTCGAGATAAAAATAGTTGGTTACGATGTCGGCTTCGTTGGGTACTTTTTGCCGATGAATTTCTTTGTACAATTTGTCTTTGGCAGAATAATAACGCTCGGTAACGGACTGTGTCCCGTCTATATCGGCTTCTATTTCGGTCAATAAACTGTCTTTGTAGCGGAATTTGATATGGCTTTTGCTTCCGTCTTTGAAACGGATTTTTTCTTCGGTAATCCTGCCTTGCTTGTCGTAAAGGTAGGTGTACGTCCTGTTCAGGTACGGATTGCTGTGTGTCCAGATTTCTTTTGCTAACCGTTTGTTTTTGTAGGTGCTTTGCGATTTTGCCCAACTGTCATCGAGGAAACTTTGGTTTTCGTAGCTTTCGATGTTGCCGTCTGCATTGAATATTTTGGTTACTTTTTCTACTTCTTCTATGTTTTTTACGCTTCCGTCATTGTCGTAATCAATGCTGTAATATAGTTGTGTCACTTTTTTCAAAGGCTTGGAATAGCCGTAATCTCGATAGCTGATGTCGGGCAACGATTGGGCATCAGCTCCCGAAGCGATGAGAACAACCGCATTAGCTAAAAGTATGTTTAATTTTATTTTCATGTCTGTTTTTCTAAACCACATAGACACATAGGTTTTCATTATTTAATGCATTCTGTTTTCGGTTACTTCCAATAGCAGGGTAAGATGCGATTTGGGTGCTTGTTCCAAAACGATTGCCTTGCCCACTTTCAGCTTTCCGTAATGTTGCTGTTCTATGGGATACTGTACATCGTCTATATATACATAATAATGCCGTGAGGTACTGCTATGACTACTGCTACTGCCTGTTTTTCCGTTGGGCGAATGTGTGGTAGAAGTGCGAACATCCATTTTTTTGTCGGTTATCGTTCCGGTAATGCGGTATTTGAAACCTCTCCGCAAATCTATCACGCTTGTCGAAATCATATATGCGATGATGCCAAAGAAAAACACGCTAAAGCCGATAAGCATATATTGCCCGGTTTTGTCTTGCAGAAATTGGCTGTCGCTCAAAAAAATGGAATAGAAACCAAAAAACATTCCTACGACCAGAAATGGAAACACCAATATCGGGATTAAATAGTTTCTAATCTTTTTGATGTCTTGCTTATTTAGGGGTAGTTTTTCTTTCATCGGATTAAGGTTGTTGTTCACTATTTCATCCGTTCTGTTTTTCGTTCAAAAATCAAATCGTAGTCGGTGCTTCCGCTTTCCGTACCGTCTGCATACACTAACTTTTTAAACACCAATCGTCTTTCGCCTTTGCTGAAACGGCGGTCTATTTGCAGGCGTTTTGTCCAATCGCCCTGTTCGTTTGTCGCCATTGCGGGTATGTCGAACACCACTCTCGATGTGGATTTGCCTTGCAGTTAGGACATCAGCTTGTTGAATGCTTCGGGGTTGCTTTGCTTTAATTTTCGTTGTTCCAGAGCGTAGTTGAGAGCGTGTGTGTTCACTTCGGTTTCAAATTCTATACGGTGGTAGCTGTCGTGAAAAGTTACCACAGGTCGTCCACCCAGCGTGAACGAGGCAAACAGTTCGTCTTCGTCATACACGGTATAGCTTTCGGTAATCTTGCCGTCGGGTGCTGTTTCCTTTTCACGGACGTAATTGCCGTTGTGCTTGAAAAAGGTTTTTTTACTGCCACCGCTTTTCCATTTGCGCTCTATGGTGGCTACCATTCCGTTGTCATCGGAGGTATAGGTGTCGGTGTAGTCGGCAAATTTTCCGCTGGCGGTAATGTGCGTGAGCTGCCCGCTGTTGCTATAATGCAGTTTTTGTTGGCTGTTGAAGTTTTGGGCAGATGCCAGCGTGTTGATGCTGTCCAATACGCCATTGCTGTACACGTAATTGTTCACGGTTTCACTGCCGTATTCGCCAAAGATGCGGATGTATTTTTGGGTAATAAATCCTTCTTCGTTGAAGTTGTACGCTTCGAGCATTGCAGGTTCGTAGCCGAGGCTGTCGGTCTTGTAATAGACGATACCGACCTGTTTGGGCTGTTTCTGAAACCCAAAAGACTGCCAATAGGTTTTGGGCGGAATGAGGTGTGAGGGTTCTGTTTGCGGTTGGGTATAAGCGGTCAGGCTCTTTATCATCAGTAAAAATGCTATGGGATATTTCATCTTGTTGCTGTTTTCAGTTAGTTCCTATACTCGATTTCACGCCTTGTTATATCGGTATATTCCCAGCTGGCAAATTTTATTCTGTAAGTTTTGCGTACTATCCAATTTCCTTTTTCGTCGTATTCATATTCGTAGCGTTCGGTATCTTTTCCATCTTTTACGATGCGTTCCAATTGCTGATAATCGTGTTCATCTCCAAAAATTTCTACTTTTCGGGGTTTGTATTGATATTGGGTTTGTGTGGTTATACCGAGGTTGGTAATATAATGGGCAATTTTTTTTCTGTTAGAATTGAAGATTAAGCTATCAGTTTGGTCGAGAAAATTATCGAGATATAATTTTTTTATGATTTGATAGCTGCCATTTTCGTTACGTTTATACCAGCGTTTGGTTTGCCGTTCAATCGTTTTTTGCGGTGTGTAAACGGTTTCCTGTGTGTAATCATCGTCGTTGCCCTCATATTGCACTTCAAACACATCGGGCTCGGGAACATTCAGTAGATAGCGTTTTACGCTTATCTTCTCCACATCAAATGAGCCGTTGGTATATTGCCATTCTTCTAATGGTTTTAAGGTATTGGGATTAAGAATTTTGACCGATTTCAAAGCGTTGCCATTAGGATTTTCATAATTGATTTGTACATCAAAGTCGGCATAGCTGTTATTGTAATTGACAAACTGGTAATCGGTCAGCTGATAGGTATTGTTCCACGAAAGATAGGTTTCATAAACGGGATACTCCTCGTTTTCGTCAATGGTCAGGTATTTCGTGGTTACGCTTTTTACTTGCGAAAAATCCACCAAATCCACATCATTCTTAAACTCCCAACCAGCAGGATAGTACGGAATGTAGTCTTGGGCAAACGTACTATTGTTTAATACCAAAACAGCTACTATTGAGGTATGTTTGAGGATTGTTTTCATTTTTAAATGGGATTAAGCGATAGCCCGACAAATAATGCCGGGACTATCAATTTTATTATGTTTTGTGTTTTCAATGTGTTCAAAATTAGTTGTTATCGTTTTTATTTCTTGATTATTTTTTGAACAGTAGTTTTACCGCCTGCTGTTTCTGCCTGAAATAAATATGTACCCGAATCCAAAAAATCGATATTTAGTTGAGTTATGTTTGAATAGTGCATTAATTTTTGACCATTTATTGAATAGATTTCGATGTTTTTAATTAGTTCAGAGAAATATAACATATCATCTGCAGGGTTTGGATATATGGAAGAAGACTTGTCCAATTGTTCTTCGATTCCTGTAGTGTTATCTCCCAGCTTAAACACCCACAAATCTTCTCCTTGAGTATCTCCAATGATATCTCCATTATTATCTGTATTAGTTCTTCCTGTAATTACAATTCCTCCATCCGAAGATTCTACTCCATAAAATCCTATTTCATTTCCTGTACCTCCATAACATTGATTGGTTAGAATATTGCCATCAAAATCCATTTTTAAAAACCAAATGTCTTTCTCGCCATGATTGGTGGTAACGTCCCCATCTGTAGACTGAGTAGTTCCCAAAATAAAGAAGCCACTTCCATCAGATAAAGCCTCCATAGATCTCACTTCGTCTCGTTCACTACCTCCAAGTGTTTTTTGCCATTCTATAGAACCAGTATCGTTCAGTTTTACGACCCACCAGTCCCATTCTCCAAAACTTTCCGTAATATCTCCATTTGTAGATTCTGTTGTTCCTGCTACAATATAACCACCATCGTTTGTAGGAATGATACTTTGAGCATGATCCTTTCCTGTCCCTCCAATTACTGATTGCCATTCAATATCTGCGTTATTATCTAATTTTACTATCCAATATTTTGCAAGTTCCATCCATCCTCCAGGATTCAATCCTGCAAGGTCACCATCATTAGAAAGCGTACTGCCTGTAAGTATGTATCCACCATCGGCAGTATGTCTGATGTTTCTAAAGCCATCCGTCCACGTACCACCAATCGTTTTTTCCCAAACAATATTACCGTCATCACTGAGTTTCACTAACCAGCCATCTATCATACCTTTATTACTAGCTACATCACCATTATTTGAAGACGTGTATCCGGCGATGACGAAACTCCCATCATCATTATTAAGAAAAGAAGTGGCTCCGTCATGTAATGAACCTCCAAGAGATTTTTGCCATTCTATATCTCCATCATTGTCTATTTTAAAAACCCAGAGATCGAAGTTTCCTTTATTTTCCGTGAGGTCTCCGTCACTTGAAGTCGATTCGCCCATAATAAAATATCCACCGTCTGTTGTTGGAATAATATGAGTGTATCCCTCTGTCCAAGGTTCACTACCATAGCCACCATAAGCACTTTGCCATTCCAAATTGCCAGCATTATCTGTTTTCACTACCCAAACATCACCTCCTCCTTTGTAACCTGTTACATCTCCGTTATTGCCGGTGTCGGTATATCCGCTGATGATATACCCTCCGTCTGCTGTTTGTTTAATACAATGCCCTCGATCAGCGCCATTTCCACCATAGATTTTCGACCATCCTATTGTAGTTTGTGAAAATGCTAAGTTTCCCAACAATATTGTGAGGCTTGCAATTAGTGTTTTCTGTATTGTCTTTTTCATATTTTTCATATTTAAATGATAATATGCAATATTACTTATAAGGATAACACTGGAAAATAGGGCAGGTGCACCATTTTGTAGTGTAGGCAAGAAGAACCATAATAAATTGTTATACTGCAAAAAACAGTATTATTGCTATTTAAAGCATGAAAAAACAGACACTCATAACAGTTATTTTTGTACTCTTAACAGTACTCTTTTTATTAGTCTGTGTTTTCAATGCTAATTTTTTTAATTGGGTTTTTGAGAGGCATCATAACCAGTGGAGTTGGTACATCAGACCACTGTTTCTGATACCCTTTTGTTTTTTCGCATATCAGAAAAATGGACTGGGAATTACCATAACACTCTTCTGTTTATTTACAAGTATGTTTTGGTGTAAATCGTCAGCATAAAGTGGACCGTTCATAAGATAAAACTTAGTTGGTGTTTCCCTTTATTAATGTTTAAATTTAATTATGGAGAGTAACAAAAGAAAGAAACAGACAACTGAGAACTTCATCAAAGATGTAAGAAGAGTCTTTAGTTCTGAGCAGAAGATTCAGATTGTTATGGAAGCCATGAGAGCAGAACTTTCAGATCGGAGATTTGCAGAAAATACTCGATTGCAGATGCTCCATTCTACAAGTGGAATAAAGAGTTCCTGGGAGATGGAAAGAAGCGTTTAGCAGGGGATACAACATGTGAAGCAACTAGTGATTAAGTAGCTGAATTACAAAAGGAAAAACTACGTTTAAAAGAGATTGTAGCCGACTTGGTTCTGCGCTATGACATTGTAAAAAAACCTTGGACATTTGAACTACCTAAATTATCATCGAGAGAACTGGCTTATCACCTCACTGATGAACAACAGATCTTCATTTCAGAGTCCAGTG
>CAYRMV010000152.1:0-7827 GCA_964425255.1 uncultured Flavobacteriales bacterium | reverse complement strand
TGGTCGGAGCTTCTTTTAAACCCGCTTTAATTCCAGTTTGTACGGTAGACCCTACTCGGGATACAATGAGCATCACATCAATTTGAACCATAGGAACAACTACATCAATGGAAGAAATAAATCTTTTTAATTCGTACACGCTGCGTTGATTTCCTGTTGCGATAAGTGCATTTAGCTCAACGAATTCACTTATTTCTAAGTCACTGATTAATTCTTTTGGAATGGCCGTTTTTACATTTTCAATGGTACGATTTTCTAGACGAATTAATTCTGTTGTTCGAAGTCCCTCCATCTTGTGTTCGCCGATTACAAACAACCCATTGTCGCTTTTGAATCCGTATTTACTTCCGTTGAAAACACGTGTTAAAAGTTCTCCAAATGTCACATCGGTTACATCAAGGGTGACTTTTCCGTTGATTTCAGAATAAAGTACATAGTGACTACTTGTTTCATCGGAAACGATTCGAATCAAATCCATCAAATCGGAGTTGTATGCTTGAATATTAACTTTGTTGTCGTTCGCTTTTGTAACTAAAATAGAAGGATTTGAGTTTGGTGTAAGCCGTGTGCCAGTACTATTTTTTTTGTTCTGATTATTGCCATTGATGTTTAGGTCTTCTTTGGGAGGAAAGTTTACTTGAAAATTTCCTTTTTCATCTTTGGAAACAGCAAATGCATTTGACTGAGCAATCATATCAATTACTTGTTCCAATGGACGGTTGAGAACAAAAGAATTGATTTTTCGATCTCGTAAATCGGGATGTAATACGAAATTTAATCCAGTTTGTCTTGTGATTTCATTGAAAACCGAATAAAGCGTATCATTTTTTAAGTCAACCGATAAAAAATTATTGCTGGGATTGTATTTAATATCGAGTTGTTTTGCTTGTATAACTTGGACTATTTCCGGTTTTTTTCTTTTTTTTGCATAGATAATTGTTCCAACAAAATCATACTCAATTTCATAGTTTAGGTATAAAAATACCAACATATCTTTCACAAGAGCGTCATAAAAATTATAGGAAACTAATTGGTTCAATCCTGGATCGATGATGAAATTTAAATTATTTTCCATCGAAACAGAAGTAATTAGTTCATGTGTAGAAATTCCAGAGACATTCAGCTGAAGTCTATTGTTTAATCCTTTGCTTTTAACACTCAACGAATCGAAAGTGGCACGTAACTGTTGTTCTGTGAAATTTTGAGCATAGCTGCAAAAAATAAAAGCAAAACAACATATAAATAAACATCCTTTTTTTAGCATATTATAAATCAGTTAGCAAAGAATAGACTTCTTCCAACGAGGTTTCTCCAGCAGTCATTAATTGGAGTGCTCTGTTTGCAAGATTAATAATTTTTCTCTGTTCAAGAATATCTTCAATGTAATTATCATTGGATTTTATTCTTTCAGCGAGTGTGTGATCGATCGGAACTACTTCGTACAGAGCGATTCGACCTTTGTATCCAGTATAGTGACAACTTTCACACCCGACAGGAGTGTAATGAAAATGAATCCCAATTTTTTCGGAAACACCCAAAGGTAATTCCGCTTCATGGAGTGGGGCTTTTGATTTACATACCGTACATAGTTTTCGAACCAATCGTTGGGCCACACTCGTATTAATTGTATTTGCCAATAAAAACGGAGGAACTCCCATATCAATGAGCCTCGAAATAGTTCCCCATGCGGAATTTGTATGGATAGTTGAAAGGACTAAGTGCCCTGTAAGAGCTGCTCGTATTGCCATTTGAGCGGTTTCACTATCCCGAATCTCACCAAGCATAATCACATCGGGATCTTGGCGGAGAAACGAACGAAGCGCAGAAGAAAATGTAAGTCCAATAGACTCTTTTAATTGTACTTGATTAATTCCTTCAAGTGTATATTCAATTGGATCTTCCACCGTCAAGATGTTTCGCTTTTCATCGTTCAACATTTTTAATGTTGCATACAATGTAGTCGTTTTTCCTGATCCAGTTGGTCCAGAAATTAAGATGATTCCGTTGGGTTTCTTTACTCCTTCTAGGTAATACCTCAATTCGGAATCAGAAAAACCCAACTGATCCATTTGTAGGAAAGAAGCATCTTGCCCCAAAATCCGTAAAACAATTTTCTCTCCATGTAATGTGGGTAAAATGGAAACCCTGAGATCAAACGAGTAATAGTTGATTCTTCCGTCTTGAGGCAATCTTTTTTCCGAAATATCTAAGTTGCTTCGAATTTTGATTTTATTAATTAGCTCAGGATAATCTTCTTTGGATATAATATAACGCTGAATCAAATGACCATCTATTCGCATCCTTACACGAGCTTTGTCTGCATACACTTCTATGTGAATATCACTGCTGCCAATATTATTCGCTTCTTGGATCAAGCGATCGACAAAGTCTGTTTTAGCATCGAATAACAACTGATTTTCCTGATTGGAGTTACCGCGATAATATTTTCCAAGTAATTGATTGATTTCTAGAGAATCTATTTTCTCTACTTTTATTACTTCCCCTAAAATGGCACTTAATTCTTCCTCAATCAACCATGTGTCTTGTTTGTGATCTCCAAATAGAATCAGTTGATTTTCGATAATTTCTTTAGGTACAACACGATAATGCCATGCTAAATCTGAACTAATCTTTTGTTTGAGTTCTGTTGGTATTTCAAAAGACATATTCACAGAATGTTAGAGAGTTGGAGGAATTTGATTGCCCAATTTGGATAATGCAAAACAATAATTAAAAACAGGGCAACAAAACCTGCGTAGGGAATTGTTTTGTTTTCCATAAATCGACTCGTCAGTAGGAATACAAGCAATGTACTTGCTGTTGATAAGGTAAAAAAAAGCACATAGTTTTCAAGCGAAAATAGGGGAGTAATAGTAAATAAGAAGATACAGTCTCCGATCGAAAAATAACCTTGTGTGATATTTATCCATTTTTTGTATTTCACAGATAGATATAGAGTTAATACACCAAGCACAAAAACCAAAAATAATCCATTCCATAATATGTTTAGTCCTTTTTCGTGTTGACTTTCCAAAAGTATTGAAAGGACAAATGTCGTGGGGAATAGAATGAGACTAATTTCCCGGTCTTTTAAATCTTGAACAAACATCACGAGTAATATGAAGGATAGAACATAAACCATTGTTAATCCGGTTGAATTTCTTTCAATATACCTTCTTGGTCGATCTCCCAAATATTTTTTTTGCCATCAGCATTGAAATCTGTTACGGCTTCAGCTTTAGCTTTAAAACTACTATTTGATGCTTCAATAATAGTGATTTCATAATTGGCAGTTCCACCCTGTATAATAGTTTTGTGAGGGACATAATTTATAAGATTGAGATCCATAGCATATTTCGAGTATTGCAAAAAATAAGCATATTGTAAATTATGAATCATTTTTAATTCTTGTTGTGCCTCTAAACTTTTTGTCCGAGAGGCTACACCTGCATTATTTGGAACTACCAACATAATCAAAATCCCCATAATGGCTAAAACAATCAGAATTTCTGCAAGGGAAAACGCCTTTACCTTTTTACTGAAAATTTTTTTTTGAATGGAGTGATTCTGGAATCGTCGTTTTATCATTTTATTACGTTACTTAAGTTAAACATCGGCAAATACATCGCTACCATTATAATACCAACGATGCTACCAATTAAAATAATAATCATTGGTTCGATAATCGTTCCAACTAATTTTGTTTTAAAATCAATTTCTTCTTGATATTGTTTTGTAAGCCGTTCAAAAGTACTATCTAATTGATTAATTTCTTCTGCAATTTTAATCATCGAAATTAATCTTTTATCAAAGATAGAAAAATTTGACATACTTTGATGTAAAGTGCCTCCTGCGGTAATTCCTTTTTGAATTTCTTGCATCGATTTCTCGATGGGATAAAAAGCAATCATCTTACCTACTAAATCAATTGATGTAATTAACGGTGTTTTGGATGACATCAACAGCTCCATACTTTGACAAAATCGGGCTAAATAAATTTTTTGAATAAGGCTACCAAAGACAGGTATTTTCAGGACAGTTGAACTTGTGAACTCGCGATACCAAATTTCCTTTCGGCTGTAATACCCAAATCCGATAAGCAATACAAGGAGGATTATACCGATGGTGAAATAGGTGTCAAAGTTTTCAGACAAGGTAATGATCTTTTGTGTTAGCATAGGTAATTCTTGACCAAATTGTTTGAAGACATTTTCAAACATGGGAACCACACTGTTTAACATAAAAAACAATACTCCGAAGGTGATTGCTAAGACAAATGTTGGATAAGTAAACACACTAATCATTTGTCTTCTTAGTTTTACTTTATCTCCGAAAAAACCTTTCAATTGATCTAACACCAGAACGATTCGTCCAGTTTCTTCACCTATGCCAATACACTGATATTCATACACGGTAAAATGATCTGAATCTTTCATGGCATTGGATAACGAGCTTCCTTGAACGATTTTATTTCGCAGTACGGAAATAACAGATTTAATTTTCTGTTTTTCTTGCTCTTCTTCGATGATGGTCAGTGCTTTTTGAATATCGACTCCACATAGTAATAGATTCGAAAGCTCATTGTAAAAATTCTCTTTATGTTTATCGTTAAACGTTTTACCCAACGATATTTCTCGGTTTAAAAAACCTTTTGGAGTTTCATTACTGTTCATATACAACGGTATTGAAGTAGTCATTTATTTCATTCGATGTGTCCATTTTTTTTGGGGAAGAAATAACCGTTTTGGTTTCACCCAAATAAACTGGGATATCAATCCATTCTGTTTCTTTTATTTTGTATACTTCTATTTGATCTGCCTTTACGTTTATGGGGAAAGGTTCTGTATTGTCTTTAATCATATACCAATATTCATCGATAATTTGATAATGTATTTTTCCTTGGTTGGAGTAAATAAACACATTGTCTTTTGTCGTTACCACGGAGTCAGAATTATAGAGCTGTTGCCTTAATGTAGCACGAAATGACTCAAATTGATTGATTTCCTCCATGAGGGTTTGATTTACTTTCAAACTTAGTTGAAATCGGTTGAGGGAAAACAACATGATCGTCAGTAGAATACTCAGGATAACCAATACAATGATTACTTCCATGATTGTGAATGCGTTTATTTTAATACTTCTTGTTGCCATAGCAGATTACCATTATTTCGTAAAAACAGAAGCGTACTTGATGTCGGAGTTTGGGTCTCCGTTATGTATTCTATTTCTCCAAGGAGGTTGATTTGTTTGATGAGTGTATCTTGTGAGAAATCCATCACATGTTGTTTGAATAGTTCGTTTTGAATTCTTGTTTGGGTATCTAGCTCTTCATAGGAATAGACGATTTGCGATGACCGAGAATAAATCAACACACCGATACCAAAACAACTGGCAATGATTGTGACAGCAATAACTACTTCCGCGATACTCGAACTTTTGACCTTCATTAGTACCATTTTATTAATTCAGATTTGTTGGATGAAACGGATTCAAGCCAATCGGGTACAGCAAATTTGGTTGGGAGTTGCCGTCTAGATAGTAGTGTGTTTCTCAGGTGATTGGTGTGTTGACCTCCTCCAGTGTTCAATCGAAAATTCGTAGTATATAAGCTCCCAAAACTATACCCTTTTAATTCCGTCGTCCCCTGATTGTAGATCAATCCAGCACAGATACTACTTTCTTCTACAATGAGTTCGATTCGATTGTCGAGTATCTCATCTCGGTAGAGTAGAATTCCTCCTAAGATTTTTGATCCTTTTTTTACTACAATTTTTCCCCAGTCAATCGTATTTTCGGTGTAATGTAAAACCAACGAAGAGGGATACAAAAGGTGTGTGTTCTCTTCACAGATAATTCGGTTGTTCGCAAAGACTTGAACATTACCTTTGAATCCTTTCTCAATATGTACGATTGGGGCAACGAGTATAACACCATCTAGTGTAGCCTTTTCACTAACAACGATTGAATCAAATGAGTGAACGACAATGTTTCCTTCTAGCCGATTTGTGATATAAATGGGATTAATAGAGCTGTAAAGATGTGTCTTGGAAAAAAAACTGACCAAAGTGTCTTTCGTTATTTCATTGAATTTATCAGCATGTCGAATTTGATCCAAATCAAAAAGTGTTTTTTCGTTGATTTTTGGGAGAAAAGACGAACTCTTTTTTTGGGTATAATTTCCTGTAATTTCCTGTTTTTCGTTGAAAATATATCCGTTTTCCATTCCCCTTTCGGGAAGAAAAACATTGCCTTCGAACGTGATTTTTCCGTTGATTTTTAGTGAATTATTTTGGTCGACTAAAAATAATGCAGGAGAGTTTGCATCAGGTAAAAATCCTGTAAAAACCGATTTTTGAATTAATTGGCTTTTGTTCCTTGTTTCAACACTAATCACTTTATAAGATCCCCAATTTCGAACAAGAATCCGACTTGTATCGCCTGTTGGATGGTAGTATGAAACTATTCCGGTATCAATGTATTTAGAGGCATATCGGAGTGCGAAAAGATTATCCAATACGAGGTGATTTCTTATTTCAAAGGTAGTTTCGAGTCTTTTATGAGAGGAGACAACAAAAAGGAGACTTGAAGTAACCAAGCCTATTAAGAGCATAAAGGCAACAGCATAACCTAGTGCAGAACTATTTATCTTTTTTGTTTTTTTCACGAAGTGCTTTGATTCGATTTTTTAAGCCTACTTTTTTCTTATCCTTTTTTTCTCTTTCTGGTTTATTTTCTATCTTTTTTGATGTTTGATTTTGCTCGCTTTTGACAAAAAGTTTTTCTCCTTTTCGATGCCAGAAGACCACTTTTTTTCCGTTGCTTACTTCTTGCTGTTTTCCATGTAGTTTCCCCTGTTTGTATCGATTGATACGTGTTATTTTCTTTTGGTGTAACAACGTTTTTTTTCTTAACTCATTGTTTTTGAATAGTAAGACACTATCTGGGTACATGATAATTTGCTTTTTCCTTTTATGACGGATCTTGTGTGAAAGTTTCCCTTGTTGAAAAAAATCTTCGTCTCCTTTTCTAAGTCCATTCGACCAATTTTCGACATGAATGATTTCACCCTGTGGATTCCAGTAGATCCATTGTCCATCTTTGAGTCCTTTTTTAAATGTCCCCTTTTTAGAAAGTTGTTTGTTTTCGTAAAAAGCTTGAAATTCACCATGCAATAGTCTGCCGCCAGCACCTCCTTGTGTTTCAATAATTTCCTGAGATTTTAGCCAAAAATAGATTCGATTTTTCTTGAATTTACTTTGAGTTTGTATTTCATCCAACACACTAAATTGGCATACTTCCTGATTTTGTTTTGTATTATATTTCAATTGGTACTCTTTTGGTTTTTGTGCCAAAGAAGTGAATGAGAAACCCGATTGAAATATAAGTAAAAAGGCAACAATTAGCTTGTCCATTATTAACGCTGAAATAGTAACTTAATTAATTACAAAGATTGGATTTTTTTTTTAATTTATTGAACTACTGTTATTATTCTTTTATTTTATTTTTTTGAACCTCTTCCCTCTCCTGAACAACAATCAAAATAACAAGACAACAAACCAAAACAAGAATGATAATGACAAAGGCATTACTTTCTTTTCGGTGTTGGGCGGAAATTAGCTCCGGCTGGAAAATGATATTTTCATTCGGGATCTCGAGGGAATTTTTAGTGTATGACATCGTTTAGATTTTTTATGATTATTATATTATCGGATTGCTTATCAATGAAATAGAAAAGATCATAAATACCCAAAACTTGCTTATCGTCTCCTTTATATTTGATTTTCTTGAAATGATTTATGAAACGATAATCGAACCCTTCACGAATTA
>CAYRMV010000151.1:0-7830 GCA_964425255.1 uncultured Flavobacteriales bacterium | reverse complement strand
CATGTGTGTGCTAGCATGAAGTTCTAAATCCGGAAAATTGTCTTTGATGATTTTTGGAGTAATGACAGTAGGTTTTCTTTGTTTGGTAATTCCTTCAATTTATTTTGAGATGAATGGAAACCCTGCCATTTCTGAAATGGGTATTTCTCAAGAAATGGGGAGCATGGAGGGTAAAGAAGTACGATTAGGTTCGGCAGCTTCAGCTTATTGGGCCATCAACACAACGTGCACTAGTAACGGATCGGTGAATGCAATGCACGATAGTATGACACCACTCACGGGAATGTTTGCCATGCTTGGAATGATGATTAATAGCTTTTACGGTGGAGTGGGAGTTGGTTTTATTAATTTTTATGTTTTCATTATACTAGCTGTTTTTATTGGTGGTTTAATGGTTGGGCGTACACCCGAATTTTTAGGAAAAAAAGTAGAAGCCAAAGAAGTAAAAATTGCTATGATGATTGCTTTGTTACATCCATTAATGATTTTGGGTGGAACTGCCTTAGCGAGTTATCTTTATACCGGTAATCCAGAATCATATGAAGGTTGGTTGAATAATCCTGGTGCTCATGGATTCGGAGAAATAATGTATGAATTTAGTTCTTCTGCGGCAAATAACGGAAGTGGATTTGAAGGACTGGGAGATAATACACCATTTTGGAATATTGCTACTGGCTTGGTGATGTTATTATGTCGATATCTACCTATTATAGGACCTGTAGCAATTGCTGGGATCTTAGCATCAAAAAAATATATTCCCGAAAGTTCAGGAACATTAAAAACGGATACATCAACTTTTGGATTATTAGTGTTTGCAATTATTGCAATTGTAGCCGCGTTGGCTTTCTTTCCTGCCCTCACACTCGGTCCATTGGCAGAATACTTTTCATTGTATTAAATGTTAAAATTTAGAAAAATGACAAATAAAAATTGGAGTCTATTTCAGAAAGAGTTGGTTCAGGATGCATTCAAAGAATCTTTTATTAAGCTCAATCCAAAAACAATGTTCCGCAACCCTGTTATGTTTACCGTTGAAATTGGAACATTCATCATGTTGATAGTAACGTTGTATTCACTTGTAAGTAATTCACAGGGTTCATTTGGGTATAACCTTACGGTTTTTATATTGCTTTTATTGACACTTTTATTCGCTAATTTTGCTGAAGCGATCGCAGAAGCTAGAGGAAAAGCACAAGCAGACAGCTTACGCAAAACGAGAGAAGAAACACCAGCTAAGAAAGTGTCTGTTGCAGAGAGATTTAGTGGTAATGAAGTGGAAATAATCCCATCATCAAAATTACGAAAAGGAGATTTGTTTTTCTGTGAAGCAGGCGACACTATTCCCGCTGATGGAGAAATCATTGAAGGACTAGCAACGATTGACGAAAGTGCCATTACTGGAGAATCTGCTCCAGTGATTCGTGAAGCAGGGGGCGACAAAAGTTCTGTAACAGGAGGTACAAAAGTATTGTCAGATAAGATTATTGTTCAAGTTACGACCGAACAAGGTGAAAGCTTTTTGGATAAAATGATTGCTTTGGTGGAAGGTGCAAGCCGTCAAAAAACACCCAATGAAATCGCATTGACTATTCTATTGGCTGGTTTTACGTTGGTATTCATCATTGTTTCTGTAACATTGAAGCCTTTTGCTGACTATGCGAATGCACCTATTACGATCGCTTCTTTCATTTCGTTGTTCGTATGTTTAATTCCAACTACGATTGGTGGTTTACTTTCCGCTATTGGTATCGCAGGAATGGACAGAGCCTTAAGAGCAAACGTAATTACCAAAAGTGGAAAGGCTGTCGAAACCGCAGGTGATATTGATGTATTATTGTTGGACAAAACAGGAACAATAACTATTGGAAATAGAAAGGCAACAAATTTTTATCCTGCTAATGGAATTGATGAAAAGCATTTTGTGAAATCAGTCGTTTTAAGTTCAATGGCGGATGAAACCCCAGAAGGAAAATCAATCATCGAATTGGCGAAGATAGACCCTTTGAACTATCAGGTGAAAGATGCTAGATTTATCAAATTCACTGCTGAAACAAGAAACTCAGGAATTGATTTTGATGATACACGAATAAGAAAAGGTGCTGCAGATTCAATAAAAGCTTTGTGTGAAAAAGCAGGTAATCTATTTCCAAATGAAACAGCAGATACAGTTATGCAAATCTCTAGTAATGGAGGTACTCCTCTTGTTGTTTCCGAAAACGAAAAAGTGTTGGGTGTAATTGAATTACGGGACATAATTAAACCGGGTATTCAAGAACGATTTGAACGCTTACGGAAAATGGGAATTAAAACTGTAATGGTTACTGGGGATAATCCCTTAACAGCAAAATTTATCGCTGAAAAAGCAGGAGTTGATGATTTCATTGCCGAAGCCAAACCCGAGGACAAAATGAATTACATCAAAAAAGAGCAGGCAGAAGGTCGCTTGGTGGCAATGATGGGGGACGGAACCAATGATGCTCCAGCATTAGCTCAAGCGAATGTAGGTGTAGCAATGAACAGTGGTACTCAGGCAGCCAAAGAAGCAGGGAATATGGTTGATTTGGATAATGATCCTACCAAATTAATTGAAGTTGTTGAAATTGGTAAACAGCTTTTAATGACAAGAGGAACGCTTACCACTTTTAGTATCGCAAACGATGTAGCGAAATACTTTGCGATTATTCCAGCTCTGTTCATTGTTGCCATTCCTTCACTTCAGGGACTTAATATAATGAACTTAAGTAGTCCTGAAAGCGCAATTCTTTCTGCAGTAATTTTTAATGCTATTATCATTCCTATGCTCATTCCATTGGCATTAAAAGGGGTTGCTTATAAGCCGATTGGAGCAAGTGCATTGCTTCGCAGAAACTTGTTTATCTATGGCTTGGGTGGTGTAATTGTACCATTTATCGGTATCAAAGTCATTGACCTTTTTGTTTCACTATTCATTTAAAATTTAAGACAATGAAAAATAATTTAATACCTGCTATTCGTTTAACACTCGTTTGTTTAGTGTTCTTCTGTGGTATCTACACAATGGCAGTTTGGGCAATTGCTCAATTCGCCCCAGGTCAGGGAAAAGGATTTACCATTACTGAAAAGGGAAAGAGCCATCACATAAATGTCGGACAATCTTTTATGTCGGATCACTATTTTTGGTCTCGTCCTTCGGCAGTTGATTATGATGCAGCTGGGTCAGCTGGAAGTAACTATGGACCCTCTAACGCAGATCACTTGGCAGAGGTACAAGCGCGAATAGACACATTTCTTGTACATAATCCAAGAATTAGCAAAGCTGAAATTCCTTCTGATTTAGTAACGGCAAGTGGAAGTGGACTTGATCCTCACATTTCTGTGCAAGCGGCCAAAGTACAAGTAAAACGAATTGCGGCAATCAGAGACATTTCTGAAAATACGTTAATGCAGCTAATACAGGAAAACACTGAAAAACCGTTGCTTGGATTTTTTGGTACAGAGCGAATCAATGTACTTAAACTAAATCTTGAATTAGATAACTTAAAAGAATAAAGTGATTAAATGAGCATACACTTTTTTAATCAGTATATGCGACGTGATTAAAATAAGTTTATACGAATGTGAAGCAGTTATATCTGTTTACTACATTTTATAATTACTTTATCTACAAATAATTATAAATTTCAAACAAATGAAAAAAAATTTCCTTTCAATATTAATAGCAGTATGTTTAATAAATTTAACGTATGCCCAAATCGATTCTACAAAAAATCCGCTTAAAATAAGCGGATATTTAGAAACCTACTACGTTTATGACTTTGGTAATCCTGTGGACCATAATCGTCCTAATTTTCTTTACTCGTTCAATCGTCACAACGAGTTAAATTTAAATATTGGATTTATTCAGGCGGAATATAATGTTGACAAGATTCGAGGAAAATTAGCTTTAATGGCGGGTACATATACCAATGCAAATCTTGCAGCTGAGCCAGCCGTTTTGAAAAACATTTTTGAAGCGAATGCTGGGATAAAAATTTCCAAAAAGAAAAACCTTTGGATTGATGCGGGAATTTTTGCTTCACATTTCGGTTTTGAAAGTGCAGTAGGAGCAGATTGTTGGAATATGACCCGAAGTATTTTAGCGGAAAATTCACCATACTATATGTCTGGCGCAAAAATTTCATTTACCAGCGATAATGAAAAATGGTTTTTAGGGGGATTAATTTTAAACGGCTGGCAACGTATCCAAAAAGTGCCTAGAAATCAAATACCTGCTTTTGGGCATCAACTTACTTGGAAACCCAATGATCGTGTTAAACTCAACAGCAGTTCTTTTGTTGGCAGTGATAAACCGGATACAACAATGCAAATGCGGTACTTTCATAATTTTTATGGCCAGTTCCAAATCAAACGGAAATTTGGTTTGATAGTTGGTTTTGATATGGGAGCCGAACAAAAATCAAAAGGTAGCAGTGATTATAATTTTTGGTATTCGCCTGTGTTGATTGCTCGATATACACCCAAGGAAAAGCTGGCATTTGCTGTCCGAGCAGAATATTATTCGGATGAGAATGAGGTAATTATTTCAACAGGAACACCAAATGGCTTTCAAACTTTTGGCTATTCAGTGAATATGGATGTTCGGATTATGGAAAATGTACTTTGGCGATTGGAAGCAAGAACGTTTAATAGCCAAAGAGATCGTGTGTTTCTTGACATGAATCAAATTGCCACAAGAAATAACTACTTTGTCGGAACATCATTAAGTATTGCATTTTAGTAGATTTGTATAACCATTTTACGCTATCCTGTCATTTGCGGGATAGCGTTTTGTAATTGTATGGAAGAGACAAGAAAATCGGCAGAAGAATTTCTTAACCTGATAAAAAAATCAAGGAAAGGGAAACTAAAAATCTACATCGGTATGAGTGCTGGAGTGGGAAAAACGTTCCGTATGCTTCAGGAAGCTCATACATTATTAAAAAATGGAATTGACGTTAAAATTGGCTTTGTTGAAACCCATAGTCGGGAAGAAACACATGAGCTAACTGCTGGTCTTCCAATTGTTCCCTTGAGAAAATTATTTTATAAAGGAAAAGAACTGGAAGAAATGGACTTGGAAGCAATTATCAACCTACGTCCTGAAGTTGTGATTGTGGATGAATTGGCGCATACTAATATTGAGGGAAGTAAAAATGAAAAACGTTGGCAAGACGTTCTTGACATCATTGATGCAGGTATCAACGTCATTTCTGCAATAAATATTCAACACATTGAAAGCCTGAATGAAGACGTTAAAAATATAACGGGTATTGAAGTCAAAGAAAGAGTTCCGGATAGTGTTTTGACTCAGGCAGACGAAGTGGTAAACATCGATCTTACAGCTGAAGAATTGATTACTAGACTTAAAGAAGGAAAAATTTATCGAGCAGAGAAAATTCAAACGGCTCTTCAGAATTTCTTTAAAAGTGAGCATATTTTGCAACTCCGAGAACTAGCGCTAAAAGAGGTAGCATCGCAAGTTGAAAGAAAAGTTGAAACGGAAGTAACGAAACCCAACACGCTTAAACACGAACGATTTTTGGCTTGTATTAGTTCTAATGAAAAAACAGCAAAAACGGTAATTCGAAAAACAGCACGACTTGCGAATTATTATCACAGTAAATGGTATGTTCTGTATGTTCAGATTCCACGTGAAAGTGCCGACAAAATACCGTTGGACAAGCAACGCCATTTAATCAATAATTTTAAATTAGCCACAGAATTAGGCGCAGAAATTATTAAAGTTGAAAGTGGTACTGTTTCAAAAGCAATTATAGAACAGGCTGAACAACGAAAAGTAACAACGATTTGTGTAGGAAAACCACATCTGAATTTGTTAAAAATTATAATGTCTACAAATATGTTTAATGAACTTTTAAAAAAATTATCTTCCAGTAATATTGACCTTGTAATTCTCTCATAAATGAAAATCAAAACTAAATTAACACTTGGTGTCGGGTTGTTATTCCTAATGATACTAATTTTGAGTGTTGTCAGTGCACGTCACATGATTGAGATCAAATCGGACACTGAGAATGTATTGGTAGATAACTACCGTACTTTAGAGTATGCTAGAAATATGTTGCTTTCATTGGAACAAGGAACTGAATCAGCATTAAAAAAATTTGAAGTTAATCTCAAAAAGCAAGAAAAAAACATAAGCGAAATAAACGAAAGGGAAGTTACGCTAGAGTTACGAGAGCACTTCATTTTATATAAAAATCAACAAACAAATAGTTTGATCAAGTCTGAAATTCGAAAAGATATTTTCAAGTTGATGGATATGAACATGCAATCAATTCAACGGAAAAGCGAACTGGCAAAACAAACAGCAAATAGTGCGATGTTTTGGATAGCTATTACAGGTTCACTTTGTTTTATGATTGCTTTTATTTTGCTAATAAATCTTCCTTCCAATATTGCTAATCCTATCAAAGAACTTACAGATAGTATAAAGCAGATTGCTGATAAAAACTACTCAGAACGAGTTCATTTTGAAAGCCACAGCGAATTTGGAGATTTGGCTAAATCATTTAATGCGATGGCAAAAAAACTCGAAGAATATAATAATAGTAACATCGCTAAATTGATGATGGAGAAAAAGCGTGTTGAAACTTTAATCGACAAGATGCACGATCCTGTCATTGGATTAGATGAAAAAATGCAAATAATTTTTGCAAATGAAGAGGCTAATCAAATTTTGGGTTTATCCGAAAAAGAATTAGTCGGTTTTCAATCAAAAGACCTGGCTCTTAAAAACGACCTATTGCGTGAATTGATTAAGGATGTTGATGATACGGAATTTGATAGAAATGAAATTAAACCGTTAAAAATTTATGCAAATGGAAAGGAAAGTTATTTTGAAAAAGATATTCAACATATTTCGATAATTCCAACAGGTGAAAATAAACCAAAGATTATTGGGCATGTGGTGTTACTTCGAAATGTTACTGAATACAAAGAACTAGATTCTGCAAAAACGCAATTTATCGCAACCGTTTCGCATGAATTTAAAACACCTATTTCTTCCATCAAAATGAGTTTACAGCTTCTGGAAAATAAACAGGTTGGTAACTTAAATTCCGAACAACAAAATCTAGTAGAAAGTATAAAAGATGATGCCAACCGATTATTGAAAATTACCGGTGAATTGTTGAACATGACACAAGTTGAGAGTGGAAATATTCAGCTTGCAATTCGATCATCAGATCCCAAAGAAATTTTTCAATATGCTATCAATGCAACGAAGGTACAAGCTGAGCAAAAACAAATTCAATTTGAATTATCTTGTCCAGAAAAAGTTTCTAAAATTCAAGCAGATAACGAAAAAACGGCCTGGGTGTTAACAAATTTAATTTCAAATGCGGTTCGGTATTCCTATGATAACTCAATCGTTTTTTTGGCAATAAAAGAAACAGATAATCATGTTTTATTTTCAGTTAGAGATACGGGACAGGGAATAGCTCCTCAGTATCGGAATAAAATTTTTGATCGATATTTTCGAGTTCCTGGTACAAAAAAGGAAGGTACCGGACTTGGACTAGCAATAAGCAAAGAATTTATTGAAGCTCAAGGCGGACAAATTATGGTTGATAGTGAATTTGGAGCAGGAAGCACATTTACTTTGAAATTAAATAAAACATCGTAATTACTTTTATATTTGGCAGTTATATTTTGAAATCGGTTTCTTAAATTTAAAAGTCGTACATTTAGGTTAGTAAGTTTAAAAACGATGACTTCTACATTTGCAGAAAAAAAAAATTGTCAAGAAAAAAATAAATATTTTTCAAGAGATTACTCCACAAATAGAAG
>CAYRMV010000150.1:0-7853 GCA_964425255.1 uncultured Flavobacteriales bacterium | reverse complement strand
ATCCTGTTCTCGTTCATTTTTGAACGAATTAAACTGTCTATTTTTTCAAATGGGATTGTCTGTGCAACCAATAAATGGTTGAAAACAAAAAATAAAATCCAACTAGTCTTCCTCATGAATTAACCGAATCTTTCGAAAGGTAAAAAATTATCTGGAAACGTAAATAATCAAACAAAAAAACGTGTCAAACGTCGTAAAAATGTATAGCGTTTTGATGTGTAAGGCGCATAACGAAACCATGGATCGTACCAAGTTGCTTGACGCATCACACTTTTTGCATGACTAAACGTCTGAAAACCATACTTTCCATGATAATGGCCAAATCCACTAGCTCCGCGTCCACCAAAAGGAAGATTTGCATTCGCCAAATGCATCAAAGTATCATTGACTAATACGCCTCCACTTGGTAATTGCTCTAGTATTTTCTCTGTAAAATCGTTGTCGGATGAAAAAACATACAGCGCCAATGGATTCGGATTTGCATCATAAATTGTCTGAATATCTGACCAATCATCGTATAAAATCACGGGCAAGACTGGTCCAAAAATTTCTTCTTGCATCAGCGGATGATTTGTATCGGTTAAAAAGACAGCTGTTGGTTCAATGCGACGGTCTGCTTCGGACGTTTTTCCTCCTAAAATTAATTCATAGTTTCCATCCAACATACGAGCAATTCGCTGAAAATGCCGTTCGTTGATGATTGCACATTGATTTTTTTCTTGATTCAACCCAAAGGTCTCAACCAACTCGACAAATGCTTGACTAAACTCCGCTTTTAATTTTTTGGGAAGTAACACATAATCGGGGGCAACACAAGTTTGACCTGCATTGACAAATTTCCCCCAAACCAAACGTTTAACAGCTTGTTTAACGGAAGCTTTTTCATGAAAAATTGCGGGTGATTTCCCTCCTAATTCCAAGGTAACCGGACAAAGTTGTCGGGCAGCTTTTTCATAAATAATTTTCCCAACAGCGGTAGAGCCTGTGTAAAAAATATGATCGAAAGGTTCGTCCAGCAATGCACTTGTAAATGGTCCATCTCCTTCGACTACCTTCACGACTTTTTCATCAAAATAGCTTTGAAAAAGTTCTTTTAACAAAGCAGACGTTGCAGGAGCTAACTCACTGGGTTTTAAAACCACATAATTCCCAGCAGCCAAAGCAGGAATCAAGGGAGCTAAAGTCAAATTAATGGGATAATTCCACGCTCCGATAATTAATACAACTCCTTTTGGTTCGTGGTAGATTTCCGCCTTACTTGGCAACAAAGGCAAAGGTGTTCCTGCAGCTTGTGGTCGCATCCAACTTTTTAATTTTTTGATGGCGACCTGTAATTCTTCTAAAACAGGAAAAATTTCCGTTAAATAAGATTCGAAAGTCGGTTTTTGAAAATCTTGATTCAAAGCATCAAAAAAGCGACTTTCATTTTCTTTGATTAGCTTTTGCAAGGTTTTCAAATGCGACAAACGCTGTTCAAATTGAGCATTTAATCGTTCTTTTTTTCCCAAGTAAAGCGAATCCGTAATCATATTATTCTTTGTTTAATCTTCTACATTTTTCGGTGGCACAAACCAAGTTCCACAAGGCGCGCGCTCCCACATTGGCATCCCACGACGAAGCAAAATCGGTATCTTCTGCTGGCGAAACTTCGTTTAAGTCAAACGCAATGATTTTCTTTCCTGCTTGAACAAGTTCGAAAAACAAAAAGTTCACTTCATGCAAATCAAATCCGCCAACAACTGGTGTGCCTGTATTCGGACATAATTCTGGTCGTAAGCCATCAATATCAAAGGAAATATACACATTTTCTGGTAAATCAGCAATAATTCGTTTCACTTGCTCTTTCCATGTTATACCCGAAAATTGTTCTTCTTTTAAATTCCAATCGAAATACGTGCGAATTCGTCCATTACTTTGTTCAATCAATTCCACTTCACTAGAAGCAATGTCGCGAATTCCAACTTGCACCAAACGTTCTAAGTTCGTACAGTTTTTCAATGCATTGAACATGATGCTCGCGTGTGACTGACCAAAACCTTCGTATGCGTCACGCAAATCGGCATGTGCATCGATCTGCAAAATTCCAAATGTTTTCCCCAATGCATCAATCGCTTCAATCAAACCAAGCGGAGTACTGTGCTCTCCACCCAAAACCGCTGGAATTTTTCCTTGAGCAAACAAAGCAGATGCTTGTTCTTTCAATTCATTTTTCAATCGATCTTGTGTTTCAGCCACTTCGTTAACCAAAGCTTGAAATTTCGGTTCATCTTCCAATTTACCACCTTCTTCTAAAAAAGAAATGTACGAAATTGCTTGTTCACACAAACGTTGATTGGTTTGTTTCCAAGCTTCAGAAACTGGTTGCATAAAAACTTTTGTTTCGTAAGCATTTTCCAATTTCGGATGATAAAAATCCAATTGAGTGGAAGCCTCTAAAATCGCTTCAGGACCATCACTTGTACCTTTTCCAAAAGAAGCAGTTGCGTCCCAAGGAATAGGAAGAATCACAATATCAGCCTCTTCTAGAGTAACTGGAAAACCAAAAATATTTCCGTTGGCAATACCAACACCGTTTGGATCAAACATCGTTTATTTATTTAATGAAGAATGCAGAATTAAGAATGTAGAATGATAATTCCACTATCCCAATTCTGCATTCGTAATTTTTAATTAATATGTTATTTCAAAAGTGCTTTCACAAAATTAGGTGTTGCGAAAGAACCAACATGAACATCACTGTTGTAATAACGCAAACCTTTTTCTTCTACAAAAGCATCAATCTTTGTTGCATTTTCGATTTGTTTTGGATGGTTCACATTTCCTTTCAAACCGTATTGGAAGCTCCACATTCCAGTTGGATATGTTGGGACGAAGAACAAAGAAACAGGAGCTTTATCAGCACCAAAAATACCACGTAACGTAAAGTTCAATTCAGAAAATGCCTTTTCATTGAATTTAGGAGATTCTCCTTGAGCAACCAAGATTCCATCTGCTTTCAAAGCACGGTAACAGTTTTTGTAGAAAGATACGGAGAACAAACCTTCGGCAGGGCCAACAGGATCTGAACCATCGACGATAATTAAATCATACGAGTTATCAGCTGCTTCAGCCACATACGAGATTCCATCACCCACAATCAATTCCAATTTAGGATCATTGAAAGCTGCTGCAATGTTTGGTAAAAATTGCTTACAAGATTCGATTACATCACCGTCAATTTCGACCATCGTAACTTTCTCAACTCCTTCATGACGAAGCAATTCTCGCACTGTTCCACCGTCACCTCCACCAATTACTAAAATATTTTTAGCATTTCCGTGGGTAAACATAGCCGGATGAGAAATCATTTCATGGTAATGGAATTCATCTTTTTCAGTCGTCATCACCATATCGTCCAACGCCAACATTTTACCGTATTTGTATGATTCCAAGATACGAACACGTTGGTATGGAGATTGAACATCATAGAATACTTCTCCTGTAAAACGCAAAGAAAGTGCTTGATCTTCATCTTTATCTGTGAACCAAACGTTACGAGTGTACATGTCTGGATTTCTCCATTCTGTTGCTTTCTCTCGCATAGAAGACAAATCAAACTCCGTGCGAGTCAACAACTGAACTGCACCACGCTTCATTTCCAACGCTGAATACTGTTTTGCACCGAAACATTCTTTCAGGTAATCAAAAGAAATCCAAGCATCCATTTCACCACAAGTGAACAAATCCACTGCCGCATAGCCGTATTCTGGCCAAGTATGAATCGCTAAGTGACTCTCTTGAATTACAACCACCCCAGAAACTCCATACGGAGAAAAATGGTGGAAAGTAGAATTAATAACCGTTGCACCTGCTTTCTGTGCAGCACCAACCATGTCGCGTTCGATCGATGAAACATCGTTCATGATGTGAGGATCACAACCCATAAACTCTACGAGAATGTGATTTCCTAAGGCATTACTCATTTCTTTTCTGAAAGTTTAAATATTAAGAGTACAAAGTTAGTGTATTCTAGAAAACTAGCCAGCAATCTGTAAATTAAATTTTGGTTACCATTGTTACATTTCGTTGTTTCGTTTCTCAAATTTGATTTATCTAAAATGAATCAACAAATTAGGTCGTGTTGAAACGGAGCCCAATGCAGCCATTTCTTCTACTGATAATCGATCTCCATACGCACAAATCGTTCGGTTTCGATCTTCTACTACTTCGTGACAATAAACCTGTGTGTTTTCAGAAAAAGTATTGTTTTCAAAACTCAATTCTATTTCTAAATGTGTATTTCGATGCATAACGTAAGTATTATCGAAATCAATTCGTTTCCAACCAGTTGATGAAATTTGAATCGGACGACAAAATACCTTGGTTAAATTGGAATTAAATTGCGCTTCTTCATCGGGATATTCATCCATCAAACCTTGTCCCATTTTACAACAGAAATTTTGCAAAACTTGAGGAGAAAAAGATTCAATTTCAAAAGAAATGGCAAATATCGTTTTACTTTCTTCGGTACCAAAAAAGGATTCAAACTCTTCCCAAGCATATAAAAATGCGTGGCGAGATACCCGATACAAACTTGAAAAAGGCGTAGTTGCATTTCCAGAAACGAGATGTCCCTCTCCTATTTGATAAACTTCGCTGGTTATTATTGGATTCATGGTTCTTCTATTTGACCTTCTCCTTACCAAAAGCGAACCAAAACATAAAAACAACTGATAAACAGAAAATTGAATCGAAACATCAATGTGTAACTTGTATCAAAATGACACAAATCGTAACAGAATGAAAAAAGAGAAATGAATTATTTGATTATTTTTTAATCAAAAAACAGCAAATATAATCGTCAAAAAGAAAATAATTGTACATTTGACCCATGGAAGTGAAGAAAGACACGATCATTTTAGGAATAGACCCCGGCACCACAGTCATGGGTTATGGCATTATTCATATTCAAGGAAAAACCATGAAAATGCTGAATTTTGGTGTAATTCAACTTTCAAAACTACCTTCACATCCCGATAAATTAAAGCGCATTTTCGATCGTTTAGATGGACTAATTAAGGAATACAAACCCGATGAAATGGCCATTGAAGCACCTTTTTTTGGGAAAAACGTTCAATCGATGCTCAAACTCGGTCGAGCTCAAGGTGTTGCTATTGCCGCTGCGTTGAAAAACAATGTTCCTTTTGAAGAATATACACCAAGAAGAATCAAACAAGCCATAACGGGAAATGGAAATGCATCCAAAGAACAAGTTGCGGCGATGCTTCAAAATTTACTTCAATTCAAAGAATTACCCAAATACTTGGATGCAACAGATGGACTTGGAGTAGCTGTTTGCCATCATTTCTCAAAAGGAATAGGCGAACACAACAAAATCGGTTCTAAAAATTGGGCTTCGTTTTTGAAAAACAATCCTGAAAGAAACGTTCGATCCTAGAGGCTGTTTAAATTTGTTAATTGGATTTATTATGAGGGATTTTTGAGTGAAATGAGGCAAATTTTGTAGACATAGCAGGTCGCTATGGAGAAAAATTTAACGAAGTTGAAGCCAAAAATATCCGTACATAAAACAATTGAATAAATTTTAAATAGGCTCTTGATTCTGAAGTTGAATCAACTCTTTTTTCAAAGAATCTTGAATCGTTGTATAAATCTGCTCCATTTTGTCTTGATCCGAAGCATAATATCGATACGATTGTGTAAATCGCGGAAAGGAAATGTGGTATTTTTTCAACAGTTCATCTCCTGTTTTCCCCATTCCGTTTTGCATGAAATTTCCGGGATAAGTACTTTGAACATGATTTTCCAAAACCATCAATTCTTTCAAAACCAATACCATGGAATCTTCTGGCAACAAATTCTTTGGTTTATCAAAGGATAAATCCGCTTTTGGACTGCAACTTGAAAAAATCACCAAGAAAATCAATCCCAAACTAAGGACGAGTGAACAAGAGCCTTTGACCATTTTTGTCGCTGCAAATTTTACCATTATCAAATACTAAATTTCCACTAACAAACGTTTTTTCAATGGAGTGATTAAATGTGAATCCATCAAAGGGTGACCATCCACACTTGTACAACAAAGATTCTTTGGTTACTTCCGTTTCTTTTTCTGGGTTAACAATTACGATATCAGCAAAATAACCTTCTCTTAAATAACCTCGTTGTTGAATTCGGAACAAATCAGCTGGTGCGTGCGCCATTTTCTCCACTACTCGTTCCACCGAGATTCTTCCTTCTTTTGCTTTTTCTAACATCGCTAACAAAGCATGTTGTACCAATGGTCCACCTGAAGGTGCTTGAAAATAAGGCAATTGCTTTTCTTCTAAAGTATGGGGAGCATGATCGGTCGCAATCACATCAATGCGGTTGTCTAAAACGGCTTTCCAAATTCCATCCCGGTCTTCCGCCGATTTAACCGCTGGATTCCATTTGATAAAATTTCCTTTTGAAGCATAATCTTGATCCGAAAACCACAAATGATGCACACATGCTTCCGCCGTAATTTTCTTTTCTAATAACGGAATGGAATTATCAAATAATTCAGTTTCTTTTGCCGTGGAAATATGAAGAATATGTAATCGTGTATCGTATTTTTTGGCTAAACGAACAGCCAAAGAAGAGGACAAATAACAAGCTTCCTCTGAACGTATAATTGGATGCAAGGCTACAGGAATTTGTTCTCCATATTGCGCTTTGTATTTCTCCATATTAGCACGAACAGTCGCTTCATCTTCACAATGTGTTGCAATCAAAACGGGTGGGACTTTCGAGAAAAAAGCTTCTAGTGCACTTTCTTTATCCACCAACATATTTCCGGTCGAAGAACCCATGAAAATTTTCACTCCACAAACGCGTTCAATATCCGTTTTCAAAACTTCCTCTAAATTTTCGTTGGAAGCCCCCATAAAAAAGGAATAATTTGCCATCGAAGTACGAGAAGCGATTTCGTATTTTTCCTCCAATAACTCCTGTGTCAAGGTGTTGGGAACGGTATTGGGCATTTCCATGAATGAAGTGATTCCTCCAGCTACTGCAGCCGACGATTCTGTATGAATATTCGCTTTGTGTGTTAAACCTGGCTCACGAAAATGAACTTGATCATCGATACAACCAGGTAAAATCCATTTACCATCAACAGAAATTTCTTTTGCTCCTGAAGGTGTTTCAATGGAAGAAGCAATTTTTTCAATCTTTCCATCGCGAATCAACACATCCGCTGAAAAACGTTTCCCTTCATTGATCAACGTTCCTCCCTTTAACACATACGTATTCATGGCCATTTATTACAATTTCATTTTACGCATTTTCCAAACACCAAAAAAGGCTTCTTTGAAAATCCCGCTACTCATTTTCGATTCACCATATTGTCGATCTACAAAGGTAATTGGAACTTCAACCAGTTTAAAACGGTGTTTGTATGCTGCGTATTTCATGCAAATTTGAAAAGCATATCCTTTAAATGGAATTTCATCGAGGTTGATTTTTTCCAAAACAGATCTGTGGTAGCACTTGAATCCTGCGGTTGTATCTTTTACTGGGATCCATAAAATTAATCTAACGTAAATAGAAGCAAAATAAGACATCAACACCCGATCCCAAGGCCAATTGGAAACTTTCCCTCCTTTGGTATAACGGGATCCAATGCTTAAGTCTCCTTTTCCACATTTAATTGCTTTGAGTAAGCGATGTAAATCATCCGGATTGTGGGAAAAATCACAGTCCATTTCGAACATGTAATCGTATCCTTTTTTCAAAGACCATTTGAAACCATGAATGTAAGCGGTACCAAGTCCCAGTTTTCCTGCTCTTTTTTCTATACCTGGATCAGGATCATTAGGCCATTTTTGAAT
>CAYRMV010000149.1:0-7877 GCA_964425255.1 uncultured Flavobacteriales bacterium | reverse complement strand
GTAATGTAGTTAAAAACTCATTTTTTCAATCCTTGGAAGGAATTCAAATAACAGATGTAGTAAGTAATCGTTCATATACGGATAAAGAACTTTATGAAGGTGTTTATTTCCAATTAAAAAACGAAAATCGATTGTATTTTATGTTCGATTTATCCAACTATGCTTTTCCAAATCGTCTTTGTATAAAAGAGAAATTTAGGATCCCCGTTAAATTGTAATTTAATGAACATGTTTAATTATTTCATTCCATTTTTTGTCTCGAAAAAACACGCTTAACCATCCATTTCATTTATTTGCCAAAAGAAATTTATTTTTAATTTAGCCGTAATTCAACTGATTAATTTCATTTAAACACACGTTTCAGTAAATGTTTTTACCTATTTTTTTCATGTTAATTTCTGGGTTTATTTATTTTCTCTTGTTTCAAAAAATGAAAAATGAAGAAGTGAAGAACGCACCCTACTTTCCTCTTTTTATTCTTTTCCTTCAGTACAACTTACTGTTTTACATCCCACTACAATCATTAGCAAAAGAAAATCTTGTTGATTGGATCGGAATATGGTTTTTCTTTTCGATATATTTTTCTCTATATCTTGCCCCTATTTTTGCCTTCTCATACGCTTTCTTCTACTTTTTTCATCGAAACAAATCCATTTTTCACAGAATGACATTTTATCTATCGTTTGTTTATTTGATTTTTTGGATTTCCTTTTATTTCATTAATATTTGACAGTTTGAATAATTTAATAACTCACCCCTTTCCCGTTTCTATTCCAAAATCTCATACTTCAACTTCGCCTCCGACCTACTGCACGCATTGAAATGCCACCATTCTGTTGGGATATTTTGAAATCGTTGGTGCGCCATTACTTTTCGGAGTAATTTCCGATTTTCAACTTGTTCAGATGTTAACTCACCCGATGCCAAAAATTGTGCTTCCAATTTCGGATAAGCAATCAAACGAATATCATCGTATCCAGCACCCATATCCAACGGATTTCCTTTGGAATCACAAATTGTTAAATCAACCGCTGCACCGTAATTGTGAATGCTCCCGTTGGCTGGATTCGAAACAAATTTGACGCGATCCTTAACCGGAATAGAATCCAAAGCTTCCCACATCGCTTGTTGCACTGACAATGGACGAACGCCGTCGTAAACCAACAAACTTAAGTCTGGATTAAGTTTCTTCAAAAATTGTTGGCATTTAGCAAGTCGTTCAGCAACATCTTTTTGTAAGTACAATTTGTCGATGTCATCATAAAGTCTTTGCTTCATGAAATTATCGGTTGTTGCGTATTTCAAATCGACTTGAATGCTTGGATCAATTTGCTGAATATCAACCAAGTTATTCATTTTCAATGCTTGTTGCACTGAATCTGAGTGTTTTTTTTCTTGAACTTGTTTTTCCGAATCAATGTAAATTGGTTTTTCAATCGTGTTTGAAGTGGGTTTCTTTTCCTCACAAGAAACAAATAGTAAACTAAAAAAACCATAAATACCGAATTGTTTAACAATTGGTTGAAATATCTTTTTACTCGTCATTATATGTAAACAATTTTCTCTGTTTTCAACCAAAACTATATGCAATAAAAGCGTACATTTGTGCGTCGAAAAAAATATTAAAGTATGCCAAAGATATCGCAAAAAGCGTTTGATATGCCTGCTTCGCCAATTCGAAAATTGGTTCCTTACTCAGAAGCGGCTAAAAAAGCAGGAAAAACGGTTTATCACCTAAACATTGGTCAACCGGATATTGAAACGCCTGAAGTTGCGTTGAATGCAGTAAAAAACTTGGACAGAACGGTGATCGAATACAGTCACTCCGCTGGTTTTGAATCGTATCGAACAAAGTTGGCTGCATATTATCAAAAAACGGGAATTCCTGTCAATTCGGAAGACATCATCATCACAACAGGTGGTTCGGAAGCATTGATTTTTGGTTTCATGTCAACTTGTAATCCTGGCGATGAAGTAATTATTCCTGAGCCATTTTATGCAAACTACAATGGATTTGCTGTAACAGCTGGTTTGGAAGTTGTTCCGGTAACGGCATCGATTGAAACGGGATTTGCTTTACCTCCCATCGAAGAATTTGAAAAGAAAATAACAGCTAAAACCAAAGCAATTGTCATTTGTAATCCAGGAAATCCAACCGGATATCTGTATTCAAAAGAGGAATTAGAAAAATTGCGTGATTTGGTATTAAAACACGATTTATTCTTGTTTGCAGATGAGGTTTACCGTGAGTTTTGTTACGATGGTGCACAACCTTATTCGGTTATGAATTTGCAAGGAATCGAAGAAAATGTCATCATGATTGACTCCGTTTCAAAACGTTACTCGATGTGTGGTGCTCGCATTGGTGCTTTGATTTCAAAAAACAAAGAAGTCATGAATGCTGCTTTGAAATTCGGTCAAGCGCGTTTATCTCCTCCTACAATTGATCAAATTGCTGCTGAAGCTGCATTAGAAACACCACAAAGTTATTTTGACAATGTTGTTTCTGAATACGTTACACGTCGAAACATCATGGTTGACGGATTAAATGCAATTCCAGGTGTTTTTTGCCCGAAACCAAGTGGAGCATTCTATTGTGTTGCTAAATTCCCTGTTGATGATGCCGAAAAATTCTGTCAATGGTTATTGGAAGAGTTTGAATTTGAAGGTCAAACTGTCATGATGGCTCCAGCAAACGGATTTTATTCCACTGCAGGTGCTGGACAAAATGAAGCACGAATTGCGTATGTTTTAAACCAAGACGCACTAAAAAATGCAGTTAAATGCTTGGAAGAAGCACTGAAAGTGTATCCAGGAAGAACAATTTAAAATAAATATACTTTGATAAAGTAAGGATGTCGCTTAGTTGAGGCATCCTTTTTTTTGCCGAATCAAAGCCTTTCATTTTTGTATCAGATAGTTTTTATCTTTGACTATGGACAGCCCATTAAAATATGTTTATGTAATTCGTACCAAACTAATTCTTTGGCTGTTGATTTTGACAATTCAGCCTGTATTTTCCCAACAATACAATTTCAAAAATTACACTGTCAAAGATGGAATTGCCCAATCACAAGTGTATTCACTGTTGCAAGACTCGCGTGGATACATCTGGATGGGAACACGTGGCGGAGGACTAACTCGATACGACGGATTGCAGTTTACCACATTCAATCAACGAAATGGACTTAACAACAATTACGTATATTGCCTCAAAGAAAACGATGATGGCACCATTTGGATTGCAACCAACGAAGGCATTTCTTCTTACAACGGATTAAAATTTCAAAATTTTGTCATCGATGCCAATCAATCAGTTTTTGTTCAAGATTTTCAACTGGACGGCAATCAAATTTGGCTCGCTACAAGTATCGGATTATTCCTTTTTGAAAATGGAAAATTCAGAAACATTCATTCCGAACTTGATCGAAAGAGTGAAATTGTAAATTCTGTTTTAGTTGTTGACAAAAAACTCTATTTTGGAACTGGAAACGGACTATTTTTACTTGAAGACAAACATCAACTAAAAGAACTTAATTCACTAAAAAACAAACACAAAGTACTCGGAAATGCAATAACGAAAATAAGAAAAGACAAGCAAGGTAAAATCTGGATTGGTACGTATGGTGATGGCTTGTATTGCTTAAATAAAACAGCTTGTTATCGCATTGATTTACACCATGAATTGAAAGCACAAACCATTCTGGATATCTACGAAGATACCGATGAAAATATCTGGTTTGCAACTTTAAACAAAGGAGTTGGCGCGTTCTACAAAAAAGAAAAAGTCATTCGTTTTTTAAGTGAAAAAGAAGGATTAACCAACAACCATGTGAGATCGATTTGTCAGGATAACGCTCACAACTTTTGGTTTGGAACATCGGGTGGTGGCGTTTCTCATTACTTCGGAAAGCAATTCTCACATTACGATCAAACTGCTGGTTTGGCTGGAAATTTTGTTTACAGTGTTTATCGGGACACACAAAAACAACTTTGGCTCGGAAATGCGAGCAAAGGTGTGAGTAAATTGTCAAATGATCGCTTTGTTCAATTTGGAGCAGAGAATGGCTTTATTGATACAAAAGTAAAAGCGATAGGTGAAGCAAGCAATGGATGGATTCTTTTCGGAACAGATGGCCAAGGACTATATGCATTTGATGGTGATTCATTTCAACTAGTTCCTGGAATGGATCGGAAATACATCCGAACGATTCGAACGGACTCCGAAGGTTCAACTTGGATAGCAACAGCAGGACATGGCATCTATTGTTTGAAATGGGATGGTGTTCAATTTCAACTAAAAAACCACACCGTATCATCAGGACTTTTGGAAAATCGAATCCTAGATTTACACATCGATAAAATGGGTCGAATTTGGTATGCATCAGAAAGTCAAGGAATTGGATATATATACAAAGACAAGGCGCAACGCGATTACATCCGCAAAAAACAAGGACTTCCCTCCCACGCAATTCGCAGTTTGTGTGAGGATCAAGACGGAAATCTATGGATTGGAACAGCCGGAAATGGGCTTGCATTTTTTCCTTTATATTCAAAAAAGAGAAATATTGAAACAATTTCAATCCAAGATGGACTTAATTCAAATAACATTTACCTGATAACCTGTGATTCCAAAAACCATATTTTAGCAGGAAGTGAAACAGGATTAGATCATTTGTTCTTAAACGAAAACCGACAAATCATCCAAATTCGACACTATAGCAAAGGCGATGGATTTACCGGAATTGAAACCTGTCAAAATGCTGTTTTTTCGGATACAGACGGAACGTATTGGTTTGGCACAATCAATGGACTTTCGCATTTCAATCCAGCGAATACACTCGTCAATTTACGTGAACCCGTTACCCGCATCACCGATGTAAAGTTGTTTTACGAATCCTTGAGCAAAACCAGTTTCAAAAACCACGTAAAAGACTGGAATAAAATCACATATCTTATTTTACCTTATGACCAAAACCACATCGGATTTGATTTTTTAGGAATCAATTTAAGCAATCCAGATGCAGTTCATTACCAATGGAAGTTGGAAGGATTTGATGCAAATTGGTCACCAATCTCGATGGAAAAAAGCATTGTTTACACCAATTTGAATCCTGGAAAATATACGTTTTTGGTTCGGGCTAGAAACGAGGATGGTGTTTGGAACAAAATTCCCAGTCGATTTTCTTTCGAAATTACGTCTCCTTTTTGGCAAAAATGGTGGTTTTACTTGTTACTTATTCTCATTATCATTGTCTTCATAGGATTCATTTTCCGCTTTCGATTATCACGTATTCAACGAAAAGCAAAAGAATTACAAGAAAAAACGGAATTAGAAAAAGAAGTACTCGAATTGGAACAAAAAGCACTACGTTTACAAATGAATCCGCATTTTATCTTCAATGCTTTGAATTCGATTCAATCGCTTATTGGAACAGGAAAAGAGCAAGAAGCGCGATATTACTTAGCTAAATTTGCACGATTAATGCGTCAAATCTTAGATAATTCGCGCAAAACAAGCATTACTTTAGAACAAGAAATTCAATCTATCGAGAATTATTTGCTCATCGAAAAATTCTGTCAAGGTGATTGTTTTGATTATGAAATTCAAATAGATCCAGCTTTAGACATAGATTACATCAATATTCCGCCCATGTTGTTGCAACCTTTACTTGAAAATGCAATCAAACACGGAATTACGCCCATGTTGGTTCAAAATACTTCCCGAAGAGGAAAAATTGACGTTTCCTTTTCCTTGACTGAACATACTCTTGTCTGCACGGTTGTGGACAATGGAATTGGTCGAAAGAAAGCAAGCGAACTTCATCAAGCAGGCAAAGAAAAGTATCACCAATCTACCGCGCAACTTGTAATCGAAGAGCGTTTGGCTTTGTTAGATGCAAGCACGATTACCTATGAAGATTTAGAAGAAAATAATGAAGCATTGGGAACAAAAGTTGTGATTACCATTCCGATTCAATAAATTCACACCATGAAAGCAATAATCATTGATGACATTGAACAAGCACGCTTGACACTTCGTCAAGATTTAAAACTTTATGCACCTGATGTAGAAATCATTGCGGAAGCTGATGGTGTAATTGAAGGAGCTAAAATCTTAAAAGCAAATAAACCAGATGTCGTATTTTTGGATATCCAAATGAGGGATGGAAGTGGCTTTGATTTATTGGATATACTTCCTGAAATTCCTTTTAAAATTATCTTCATTACTGCTTCCGATGCACATGCAATTAAAGCATTGCGTTATGCAGCTGTTGATTATTTACTCAAGCCAATAGACCCAGACGAACTAAAAGCAGCACTAGAAACACTTCGAAAAAAACAGATTGACGAGCAAGAAAAATACCAATTGCTCAATGAAAATTTACGCAATCACAGCAAACCAGGAGAACGTTTAGCTTTGCACGCACAAGATAAAATTAGTGTGGTAAAAATTGCTGAAATTGTTCGTTGTGAAAGTCAGGTAAATTACACCCAATTTTATTTTTCAAATTCGAAGAAAACCCTTGTTTCAAAAACCTTGAAAGAATTTGAAGACCTGCTAACTGAACATGGATTTTACCGTGTTCATCAATCCCATTTGATCAATGTCAATTTCATCAAGGAATATGTCAAAATAGATGGTGGACATATCTTGATGACAGACGGCAGCATCATTCCTGTTGCAACGCGAAAGAAACAAGATGTGCTAAAAATGTTGGAAGGAATTTGATCTATTCTACTTCTTTATTCGCTGAATTCCCTTGACTCTTCAATCGATTTATCTCATTTTGCAATCGCTCAATTTCCTGATCTTTGCGTTGTGTTTTTCGGTAATTCCATACCGTCGAAGAGGCATAACCCAAAACGCCACAAAGTAAAATCAATAACGTAACAGAAGTTTTAAATTCAAAGAAAATCAAATTTACCTTCACTTCTTGCCAATTTACAATAGCAAAAAGCAAAATAAAAATAGTCGCAATTAATCCTAAAACATACACGAATTTTCTCCACGGAGATAGTAAATACCAAAATTTAAACATCGTTCCCTTTTTAAATTACATAAATATTTTGTGCGAATTTCTTACTCACACGTGCCTTTTTTTCATTTACCATTATTTCGATGGATTCATCAAAATCTTGTTTGGATAGTATTTCGATAAAGTTATTGATTCCTAAACCAAGTTCAACCACGTAATTTAAAAAAACAGCAGAATTATCTTTCACTGCAACCATTTTACATCTGGTTCCAACCATTTGATCAGATAACATGCGCTTGGAAATAACATCCAAATGTCCTTCTTTTGTGGGTATAGGATCACCATGAGGATCAACTTTGGGGAAACCTAAAAATTTATCTAATTTCTCTACCAATTTATCGGATTGTATGTGTTCCAACTGTTCCGCAATTTCATGCACTTCATCCCACGTAAACTCTAACTTTTCATACAAAAAGGTCTCCCACAATCGGTGTTTCCGAATGATGTCAAGCCCAATTTTTTTTCCGTCTAAGGTTAAGAAAATTTTGCCATACTTCTCATACGAAATCAATTCTTTTTGACGTAGTTTCTTCAACATATCGTTTACTGTTGAAGGTTTTACCATCAAACTTTGAGCTAATTCATTTGTACCAACACCTTCTTTTTCACCCATTTCTAAGGTTAATGAAAGTATTTTTTTAATGTAATTTTCTTCTGTTATGGAAAGCATATAATTCAAATTCAGGTAAATATAGTTTTAAATTTTTAAAGAACAAAACTTTAATTGTTAGACTCATGTAAAAATATTACCGAAATTATTGTTAGACTAGTCTAACTTTTGTAATTTTACACTCAAAACATATAAAATGAGATTACTCATAATCCTTTTTTTTCCTT
>CAYRMV010000148.1:6236-7925 GCA_964425255.1 uncultured Flavobacteriales bacterium | reverse complement strand
CATAACGCTTATGACTTCAGCGCAGCTAATGAAGTCTGACTTTATTCTTAATGTACTTGGATATTATCTAAGCGAAGACCCAACCTCTGTCATTCTAGCGCAACCCTCTGAAGCTCAAGCTGAAGAGTTTAGCAAAACAAGAATTGAAACATTAATCAGAGACACTAAAGCTTTATCATCTAAAATTAAAGATAAGCGGGACAGAGATAGTGGCAACCATACATTCTTAAAACAATTTCTTAACGGTGCAAAATTATCTGTCGTTAGTGCTGCTGCTCCTTCAGACCTTGCCAGTCGTTCCGCGAGAGTCATCCTTATGGATGAAATTGACCGTTATAAAACAATCAGTAGGGAAGGCGACCCGGAACAGTTACTACAAGCCAGAGCTACCACATATTATAATTACTTAGTATGTGCTGTTAGTACACCCACAGCGGACGGTTCAAGTAGGATTGCTAACAGGTTTAACAAAAGCTCAAAAGGTTACTTCCACGCTAAATGCAACCACTGCAATAACTTTGAGAAACCAGTTTGGAGTCAGGTTTATTTTGATGAGAAAAACCCAAGTGACTGCGGTTATATTTGTAGCCATTGTAATGTTATGTGGTCAGAAAGTGACAGACATGCCGCTGTTAAAGCTGGAAAGTTCATTCATGAACATCCTGAAAACATTGAACACCTTGGTTTTCACGCTAATTGTATTGTTAACCCATTTCAACCCCTTTCACACTTCGTTAAGCTTTACATTGAAGCAAAACAAAGTCCTGAAAGCTTGCGCTCTTTTACTAACGTACACCTTGCCGAAACTTATAAACCACAAGTTGATGCCCCCGATTACTTCAGAATTTTTGAAAACAACAGACAACCATATCAACAAGGCACAATTCCAACAGATGAAATTAAGTTTTTAACGATGGGAGTGGACGTCCAAGCTGACAGGATAGAAGCACAGGTTGTAGGTTGGACCAAGAACAAACAAAGCTACTCTATTAAGTACAATGTAATAATGGGACCCACTCACACAATGCAACCGTGGAACGAGTTACAAACCCTTATTAACTCAACTTTCCTTTTGGATAACGGCAACAAAATGCCAATAAGTCTAACCTGCATTGATTCTGGTTTTAACACGTCTTTTGTGCATCAATTTGTTCAAAAGAATAATCCAAGTAGAGTAAGGGCAATCAAGGGTAGTGATAGTTTAAGCTCTTATTTTAAAATGGGTGGTGAAATAAACGCACTGCCAAGCCAAAACGGTACTAGCATTTATGCTCATAGAACATGGGTTGTAGGCAGTTCCCACATAAAAACAGAATTATTTAGCTGGTTAAAACTTAATCCAGAACTTACAGACGAAGGCAAAATTATTTACCCACAGGGTTTTTGTCACTTCCCTGAGTATGACATTGATTACTTTAAAGGTCTTTGTAGTGAGGCTTTAGTTTTAGATAAAGGTAAATATAGTTGGCAAAAGCTACAAGCAAGGAACGAGCAGCTAGATACAATGGTTTATGCGCGTGCCGCCGCTTCTATGTTTGGTCTTGATAGTTTCACAACAGAACAATGGGACATGGTAACCACAGCAATTCAAGCCGCAACCAACCCACAAATGCAACCAACTAATCAATCTAATCAACCAAAAAAACAAAGTACTGGGCTTGCTTGGAAACATCCAAGTCTAAATAGACG
>CAYRMV010000148.1:3959-6136 GCA_964425255.1 uncultured Flavobacteriales bacterium | reverse complement strand
AAACGCTAAAAGGTAACAAATGAAAAATAAAAAACAAAAGAACACCCAGTCAATTGTTGACCGGGCGGTCGCCTATTTTTCGCCTGAAGCAGGGTTAAAGCGTGAGGTTGCTAAACTAAAGTTAGAAATGGTGCAGTCCAGAGCTTTTGAAGCGGCACAAAGTAACCCGCAAAATCTACTCAGAAGAAACAGCAACAGTGCAGTTAAAGAAGTAGGTAGTCAGACTCATTCTGTTAGGTTTGCTGTAAGAGAGATACTGCAAAACAACCCGGTTGCAAAAAGGGCACAAGACTTAATAACTCATTCTGTTGTCAGTTGGGGTATTGAAGCAAGTATTCAACACCCAACAAAGCAAGCTGAAATAGACAAGCTATGGCAACAATGGGTTAAAAACTGCTCTGTTGATGGGTTGCATTTTCCTGCAATTCAACAACAAGTTATGGCGGCACTGGTTGCCGATGGCGAAGTATTAATTAAAAAGAACATTAAGCTAGATAACTCAGTCAGATTGCAAGTGTTAGAAGCTGATTACTTGGTTACTTCAAAAATCCAAGTAGATTTAAAAGAAGGTCAGTTTTTAGAAAACGGCATTATTAAAGATGAATGGAAAAGACCTGTTGCTTATGTACTTTATAAACAGCATCCAGGTAGTGGTATAAGAAACAAAGAGATTGAAGTTATTCCTGCTAACGAAATAATTCATTTATTCCGTAAAGACAGACCCGGTCAAGACCGTGGTGTTAGCTGGTTCGCTCAAGTGCTTTCTTCGTTAAACATGCTGGATGAGTTGTTGTATACGCAGTTAGTTCGATTGAAACTAGCTGCAAGTATTACGGCAGTAGTGACAAAGCAACCAAGCGCCTTGCCTGTTGACGTTCAAAATCAGCAAAACCAAGAAGCTTGGGACCTTAACCCGGGTTCAGTCTCCTACATTCAACCGGGAGAAACGATTGAGTTTCCTTCAATTCCCAACCCTGATGGTTTTGATGCAGTCACTAAGCAAACACTTAGGCAAATCGCTATAGGTATGGGCATTACATACGAAGGAATTTCAGGAGATTTATCTCAAATTAATTTCAGTAGTGCTAGAATCGGTGACATCAATTTCAGACAAAACATTGAATCATGGCGTTGGAACTTATTTATTCCAGGATTTTTAGAGCCAGCTTTTGAAAGCTTTAAACTTTATTGTCAACTTAACGGCATTGACGTTTCTAAAATGACTGTTGAATGGGTTCCACCACAAAGAATGCTAATGGACCCGCAAGGTGAAATAGATGCAATGAGTAGTGCAATCCGCAATGGTTTACAAAGCTACACAGGGGCTCTTCGTGAACTTGGATTGAACCCTAAGTTACACGTTAAAGAAATTGAACAATCAAACGCAATGTTAGATGGAGCCGGGATTGTTCTGGACTCAGACCCCCGTCGCACAGCTCACGGTCAATTACAGAGTTCAGAAAATCTACAAGCACTAAAAGCAGACAAAAAGAAATAATAGGTAAAAACAAAATGAAGCAAATTATTAAGCAGCGTTCAATGCCTGCTGAGGTTTCCTATTGTCGAAACGAAGAAGGTTACACAGCCGAAGTCGTTTGGTCTACAGGATATAAGGGCTTGCGTTCTGATTTTGACGGTTCTTTTTACGAAGAGCTAGACATGTCAGAACAGGCTTGCGACTTAAGCAGACTCAATGCAGGCGCACCCTTTCTTAATCAGCACAACCAAACAACCACTGAAACACTCGGTGTTGTACAAGAAGCGCGAATTGAAAACGGTATAGGTAAAGCGAAAATCAGATTTTCAGAGCGTCCAGAGCTACAAGGGATTATTTCAGACATCAAGTCGGGCATCCTTCGTAATATTTCTGTTGGCTACAAAGTCTTTGAATACACCGATGCAACCGCAAAAGGTGACAAAGTTAAAACATACAAAGCAACACGCTGGCAACCCCTCGAAATTAGCCTAGTAGCTGTTGGCTTCGACCCTCACGCTCAAGTGTTGCGCTCTGACTCAGACTCTACAAACGAAGTTGAAATTATTAACCCACAACCAACAACGGAAAATACAAGGATGACTGAAGAAGAAAAAACACTTCTTGAGGAGCTTCTAGCTAAAAAAGCAGCCGAAGAAGAAGCAGCAAAACAAGCTGAAGACTCCAAACGAGAAGAAGAAGA
>CAYRMV010000148.1:2356-3859 GCA_964425255.1 uncultured Flavobacteriales bacterium | reverse complement strand
CCTGAAACTTTCGCACAAGATTTAATCCAAAGAAACGTAAGCGTTCAAGACGCAACAACAGAAATTTTTAACAAATTAAAAACACCTTCCAAAGATAAGGAACAAAGACAAATGTCTAAAAAAGAAATGCTACAAGAAGCCCTACTTAACCGCATCAACGCACGTCAATTCCCTGTTGACGCTTCTAATCCCTACAAGGGCGCATCTTTGCTTAAGATTGCAGAAGAACTAATCGAAAAAAGAGCAGGCGAATCAGATGCTAATTTTGCACAACGTGCTATCGCCTCCACAGACCTAACAGAACTTTTGGCTAACACAGCTAACAAAGCTCTAGCAAAACAAGGTCAAGAAAAATACAGTTATAAAAAAATTGCTGAAGAAATCCAATTGCGTGATTTTAAATCTACTCCAATTGTTAGACTTTCTGCTTCAGGATTGTCTGCTAAATCCTCTGAGACTGGCGAATACACAGACACAGCACTAGTTGATACTGGCGAAAACATCCAACTTGCAGACCGTGGTGCCTTATTTAAAATGTCTTGGGTTTCTATCGTTAACGATGACCTGGGTGCATTGACTAAGCTTCCTGCTAAAGCTGAAATGATGGGTGGACAAGACATTGAGAAACAACTATATGCAATGCTCAATTCTAACCCTGCAATGGTCGATACAAAGACTTTGTTCCATGCAGACCATGCCAACGTAATCGCTCAAGGTAATGTGCCTTCTGTTGCGACTGTAGACGCTGCTCAACAGCTTATGGCAGCTTTCCAGGACGAGTCAGGTAATCCAATGGACTTGTCAATTAAGTACTTAATCGTACCTCCTTCATTAGCTCTTGCTGCTCAACAGGTAGCTGGTTCAATGGTTGCTGCACAATCATCACACTTTAATCCGTTTGCTGGTTCAATTGAGGTAATCGTTTCTTCTCGTATTGCTAAAGTCGGTGGTAATGATGTTTGGTTTGCTGTTGCAGACCCTGCTGAATATGCTGCTCTTTACTACGGAACTATGCAAGGTCAAGGCGATAGCCCTGAAGTTGTAGTTGAAGAAGACTTTAACTCTAAAAATCTTAAAATCAGAGTTACTCAACCTTCAGGTGTTAAAGCTGGTTCTTATAAAGGTATCGTAAGAGTTACTGTTAATCCTCCTGTCGGTGGATAATAAATGAGCTTGTTTGATTCATTAACTAATAAAGCCTTGGGTATATCTCAGGGCTTTTTTGGTGACAATGTAACTTATAAACAAGGTACTACAACCCAAAATTTAAAAGCTGTTTTTGCAACAATCACTGTTGAGTTTAATAGTTATCAAACCCAAGCGCTGTCCTGTGAAATATTAGACACTGACTTAAGTTTTACCCCTGCAAAGGGTGACACAATAACGAAGGCGTCTAAAGTTTACAAAGTTGACTCGGCTCAATTAAACAACGGTGTTTATTTACTAATCCTGAAAGAGTAACAACATGCCTACAACTCCAAAACGTCAACAAATAAGAGAAGC
>CAYRMV010000148.1:0-2256 GCA_964425255.1 uncultured Flavobacteriales bacterium | reverse complement strand
AAATAGCGGACCAAATTGAAGGCGTTATTGAAGCTAACCCTAGTTTAAGCGGCACAGTGCAGTCAGTTGTTTTGCAGAGTACAGAGCTTGAATTAAACACCGAAGCTACCAAACCTTTGGGCTCAATTGCCCTTGTTTACCAAATTCAATACATAAAATAAAATAAGGAATAAATAATATGGCAATAGTGACGACAAAACGTCAGTCATGGGCCGTTGAAATTGAAGACACAGAAGGTGTTTATAAAGCACCAACTGCGGGAACTTCATTTGTTCAAACACTCGCTGAAGGCGCAGAGCTTTCAAGAAGTAAGGAACAAATTGAACGTAACATCTTCAATAATTCAATTGGTCAGACTAGCCCTAGAACAGGTATGTTTACCGCAAGCGGAACACTTCCTGTTGAATTTAAAAGCCACTCAACACAAGGTGCAGCGCCTGAGTTTGATAAACTTATGCAATCAGCTTTAGGTGGTAAAAGACAGATTAGCTCAGAAGTAACAACACTAACAGGCAACACAGCAAGTGTTTTAAAAGTAACAGATGCAAGTGTGTTTAAAGTTGGTGATATTGTTCTAGTTAAAGAAGCAGGGAAGTTTCACGTTAGCCCTATTTCTGCTGTTGATACTACCCTAGACACAATTATTTTATTGGTTGCTGCTGACTCTGCATTTAGTGATGGGGTAGTGATTGCAAAATCAACTATTTACACTGTTGCTGACGAAGGTCATCCAAGTTTGTCAATTTCACGCTATTTAAACGGTGAGATTTTACAAAACGTGACAGGTGCAAAAGTAAATTCAATGTCTTTAGAAGGCTTTAGTACTGGACAACTGCCAAGCTTGAGCTTTGGTTTTGAAGGACTTAACTTTGATTCAAGCTTAACTACAATCCCTTTTACCCCTGCTTATGACAGTCAACTTCCACCTATTGTTATGGATGGGCGTGTTTACATGTCAGGTAGTCTCATTGATGTTAACGAGGTGACTTTATCCCTTGAAAACACACTAGGCTTTCAGACAAGTATTAATGCAGTGAACGGTAGGACTTCAGGTTGGGCAACAAATAGAACAATCACTGGTAGCTTCAACCCTTACATGCAAGACGATACAATGGCGAACTTTACAAAGTTTAAACAAAACACGCCTTTCAGTCTTTTTGCTTATGCTAAACTTCCAAGCTCAACAGCCGGTGAGTTTGGCGGTGTGGTTGCAATCTATGCACCTAACTGTGTAATTACTGACTTAACAGAAGCAGATGCAGATGGATTGTTGCAAGAAAACATTACCTTCTCTGCTAATCGTGGCTCTTCAGGAACTATCGACGAAATTTATATAGCCTTCATTTAAAGGCGACCCCTTCGGGCAGCGTCACATGCTGGCATTTTTTGCGAAGTTGTGAGGTTGCGGCTACCGCTTTTTTTTTTCTTTACCCCGAATAAGGAATTAACACCAAATGAAAGTCTATAAACTCACTGATAAAATCAGTCTAAAGATTGATGAAATTGAAATTAAATTTAGTCCTCTATCATATCAACAGAAGCAAGAAGTGTTATCGGTAATGACAGAAGCACAAAAAGAAGGCTCTGTTGCAAAAATGAATGACGGTATTATTTTAGCTCTTAAATATTCGTTAAAGTCAGTTTCAGGTCTTAAAAATGACGATGAAACAGATTACCAAATTACCTTTGAAAATGAAATGGTAAGCCAGGACTCAATTGAAACAATCCTTAACCTTCCAATGTCATCAAAAATGCAAACAATTGCAGGTAAACTATTAAATGGTGTACCTTCTGACTTTGAAATTGAAGGCGTTTCTTACATAAAAAACTAAATGAAGTGGAAGGCAACCCACACGTTAGCCCGTCCTTGCCGCTTCTTATTCTACTAATTTACTCTGAAATTATCAAAGCAAGCTCTATTTCTTACAAAGAAGTTATAGGGCTTATTGCTTCCTTCCACTCTAATAATGTTACTTCAGTAGATTTATCAAAAAAGGGCTACACCCCTCAACAACTAGCAGCTATGCAACAAGCAGCTTCTAGACAAAAACAGGCAAACGCTTCTGTTTATCTTGGCTATTCTTTTACACAGCCACTTTCAAAATTCAAATTAGATAACTTCGACTATTTCGCTTTCTTGTTCAATCAATTCGACAAGTTTGGAACGCTTCCATTCACAGGCTCACTCACTAACCAACCTAATAAAATAGTTGAGTGCTTCAATGTCATCAAAGCATTGCAACAGGAAGCCATAGA
>CAYRMV010000147.1:0-7975 GCA_964425255.1 uncultured Flavobacteriales bacterium | reverse complement strand
AATCATATAAGTTTTCAATTAAGACTTACTGATTTATATAAAAAAGGAATGAAAGCCTTTTTAGAAAAAAATGTAACCGATCTTTCTGAAAATGAATTTAATTCTAAATATTCCTTTTTAACGGAAAACCAAAGAGAACCCATTTTAAACGAATTTAGGAAAATTCGTTTAGAAAAATACAACGATTTTGCCATAAAAGATGTTTACGATCACGATTCTTTTATAGAAAATGCTATTGTGGTAAAAGAAATTGTGGAATTATTACAAGGTTACAAACTAAGATACACCAAAAAACAACAATATTTATCTGATTTTTTTGAATTGCTTTTAACTACTGGATTAAAACAAGAATCTGGTCAGTTTTTTACGCCCGTTCCTGTAGCACAATTTGTGATTAAAAGTTTACCGATTGACAACATCATCAAAGAAAAATTACAGAAAGGTGAAAAAGGCGAATATTTACCTTATATAATTGATTATGCCGCTGGAAGTGGACACTTTTTGACTGAAACCATGCACGAAGTGCAAAGAATTATTGACAACAATGAGTTTCCTGAGGTAAAAGCCGAGGTAAAAAAATTCATTAAACAAGCCAAGGAATATCACTTTGATTGGGCTTTTGATTATGTTTATGGCATTGAAAAAGATTACCGCTTAGTAAAAGTGGGTAAAGTAGGTTGTTATCTGCACGGCGATGGTTTGGCAAACGTAATTCACTCTGATGGTTTAGCTAATTTTGAGCACAAAGATTACAAAGGAAAATTAGCCGTAAAAGACAAAAACTTTGAGCAAGAAAATAAGCAATTTGATATCATCGTATCCAATCCTCCCTTTTCTATTTCTGCTTTTAAAAATGCTGCGAGACAGTTTTACCGAAACGGAGATTTTGAACTCTACGATAAATTAACTGATAGCAGTTCCGAAATAGAATGTTTGTTTATTGAGCGTACTAAACAATTACTAAAGGATGGTGGCGTTGCAGGAATTATTTTGCCAAGTTCAATTTTAAGTAACACTGGGATTCAATCAAAATCTCGTGAAATAATTCTACAATATTTTGAGATTGTAGGTATTACAGAATTGGGTTCTAATACCTTTATGGCAACCGGAACCAATACCGTTACTCTGTTTTTAAGACGAAGAAACAACTACGAAAGTAGAAATCTAAAAATAGCGGTTGATAAGTTCTTTATCGATTTTCAAGACGTAACTTTGAACGGCGTTGAAAAACCAGTTGCTAAATATGTAAATCACGTTTGGGAAGAAATTTCTTTTGATGATTACATTTCTTTATTGAAAAAAGAACCCAACAAAAACATTACAGAATACGAAATTTACAAAGAATACTGTAAAAAAATAAAAGTGTATTCTCAAATTAAGTCTCTAGAAAATCAAATTAATGACCCCGATAATGTAAAAATTCGTGAGAAATTAATTGAGAAAAAGGAAAAGGCTGAAAAAGAATTTTGGACAACGCTACTCGATCTAGAAAAAGAGAAACTTTTCTATTTTATTTTAGCTTATCCCCAAAAAGTTGTTTTAGTTAAAAGCGGTGAAAAAGATGCAGAAAAACGTTTCTTAGGGTATGAATTTAGTAACCGTAGAGGAAGCGAAGGCATTCACCCGATACAAAGAGGCAAAAACATAGAAGATTGTACGCAACTTTTTGATGCCGATGTTTTTGATAACCCTACAAAAGCAAGTACTTACATCTACAAAGCATTTGCAGGAGATTTTGATTGTGAAATTGATGAAGCGATGCAAAACAACGTTTCTCGCCACAATTTGGTAGATATGATGACTTTTGACCGAGTAGAATTTGAAAAAAACATTTCGCTTTCGGTTAAAAAAAAAGTGAAAATTGAAAGTAAGTGGGAATTAGTTAAATTAAGCGAAGTTGCAAAAATTGATTGGGGGAATACTAATTTAACTAAATCAATATTCAAAGAAAATGGACTTTATGATGTTTATAGTGCAACAGGTTTAGATGGTAAAACTGATTTTTTTGAACAAGAAGGAGAAGCGATTATTTTATCTGCAATTGGTGCAAGATGTGGAAAATGTTTCTTTGCATCAGGAAAATGGACTGCAATTAAGAATACAATTGTTATTAAAAATAACCAAAACATATTAGCAAAATATTTATTTGAATATGTGAATAATGAAGAATATTGGGTGAAATCAGGTACTGCACAACCTTTTATTACAATGGGTAGTGCTTATGAACAAAAAATCCCACTTCCACCTTTAGACATTCAACAAAAAATTGTTTCAGAAATTGAGGTTTTAGAAGCAAAAGAAAAGAAAGCAAAAGAGGAAGTTGAGAAACAAAAAGAAAATATAAGAAATGTAATTTCTAAAGTTTCGGGAAATTTGATTTCATTATCGAGTATTACTTCAAAAATAGGAAGTGGTGCAACACCACTTGGCGGTGAAGGTTCGTATAAACAAAATGGAATTTCATTAATAAGAAGTCAAAACGTTTATGATAATGAATTTTATGAAAAAGGATTGGCATTTATTGATGATATTCAAGCTGAAAAACTAAAAGGTGTAACTGTTGAAAAAAATGATATTTTGTTCAACATTACTGGTGCATCAATTTGTAGATGTTGTATTGTTCCCGAAAAATATTTACCTGCGAGAGTTAATCAGCACGTTTCAATAATTAGGGTTACAGAAAAAGCTTTACCAAAATATGTTCAAACTATTTTAGTTTCTGAAATCTATAAAAATCAATTATTAGAAATCGGTGACGGTGCAACTTCAAGAGAAGCAATAACAAAGCAACAATTAGAAGATTTCAAAATCCCACTTCCACCACTTTCCGAACAACAAAAAATTGTTTCCGAAATTGAAAAAATTGATGCAAAAATAAAAGCATTTGAAACTGAAATTGCTGAAATTCCGAGACAAAAAGAATTAATTTTGAAAAAATATCTATAACTAATTTGAAAGCAAAAATTTACATCCAAGATTGGAAAGCATTCAAACCGTATAACGAGCATAGTGCTTCAGATTTATTTTATTTAAAAGTTGCCAATGAGGTTTGTGATGAGCTCATATTTTATTTTGGCTCCATTTTTAATGATGAAGTAGATCCACATTTGTTTTCATGTTTCATCACTTCCTATTTTGAAGATGTGATATCAAAAACACGAATTTTTGATACATTTAGAAACAAACATCAAGAAATGTATGGTAAGAAACTACCTTTTTTTGATTGTAGTGATGAATATTTTGACGATGAAATAAACCCAGAAGATATTGCTTTTTTAACTTGGTACTTTGTAAATACTTGTTCAATAGATAGAGTAATTCATCCAAATCTTGAATTGCTTCTAAGTTTTGCCAATGATGTAATTGAAATATTTGACAGACATTATGAATTCGCACCTGAGAATAACAATTTACAAAAATGCTATAAAATTGAATTAACTGACGATTTGGTTGACCAATATTTTAACACTCGCAAACTGGTAGAAAAACTTTTCTTAGAATCTTATCTATTTATTCCTGACATTCGACAGCGTTGTTCTGAAATGCTTGATGAAATAAAAGAAATTGAAGATAAAGAATTTCTTTCTCAAATCGTTTATGCAGCGACAACTGAATTTTTATTGAATCAAAAAAGTAGGCTATTGCACCTGAGGGGAAACGAAATGGTTGCTGAATATTTAGGTAAAGAACATTCACTTTTCGGGAGCATTAATGAAATAAGTGAAATGCTACAAGGAAATTTTGAAGTTATTGACATTTTAGACAAACACATTGTGCTAAAGCATTTGGCTTCTGAACATACAATAAATTTGTTAAAAGAATCTTATAATAATGATTCTCTAAAAATAGGAGAGGGAATATTTATTGGGGTTTGTCGATTTATGAATGAATGGATTCATGTTGGGATTTCTTACTCATTTGAAATTTCTGACTCAATCATTGCAGAAGAGAAAAAGGATTTTAATAAATCTATCCTTTTCAACAAAATATTCAAAAATGAAAAAATAATAAAAGAAAGCCTAAAAAATCAACTAAATGCATTTTATAGAATTACTGGTGGAAAAGAATATGTTTTTTTAAAAAACAATGAAATTAATCAATTCATAGAAGAATTTATTTTATCCAATTCTAAACCTGATTATTCTCGAAAATTTATTTCAAAAATTGATAAAAATGAAGAAACTGTTCTTACATTATTCTTTAACCCAAAATCAGGAATCGAAATATTAGAAAATATTCAAGGTGCATTCTTTGAAGGAGATAACGAATTTCTAACAAAGGAAAATTCCGAAACAGACTTTCCCTATTTGTTATTTACGGATAATACTTCAAAAGAAATTGTTCAATTTTGCTTGGAAAAATTTAAAAACAAAATCCCATTCTTTAATCTAAGGAGTAGAAATATTTATCTTAGTAACTTGGATTTTACACTACGGTTTTTTAAACCTAAAAATTATAATACAGAACTATCATTAAAATTTATTTGATATGAAAGTAATCGTTCCTATGGCTGGTCGCGGAAGTCGCTTAAGACCACATACGTTAACTGTTCCGAAACCACTTGTTCCCGTGGGTGGAAAACCAATTGTTCACCGCTTGGTGGAAGACATTGCAGCGGTTTGTTCAGAACAAATCACCGAAATTGGTTTTGTCATCGGTGACTTTGGAGCTGAAATTGAAGCAGAATTGATCAAAGTAGCACAAAAACTAGGTGCAACTGGAAAAATATATTACCAAGACAAACCTTTGGGTACAGCGCATGCCGTTTTATGTGCAAAAGAAATGTTGGACGGTCCGGTTGTTGTTGCATTTGCAGACACTTTGTTCCGTGCCGATTTCAAAATCGATCCGCAAGCAGATGGTATTTTGTGGGTTAAGCAAATTGAAGACCCTTCCGCTTTTGGTGTGGTAAAATTAGACGAAGCTGGCGTGATTGTCGATTTCGTAGAAAAACCGCAAGAGTTTGTTTCTGATTTAGCGATGATTGGAATCTATTATTTCAAACAAGGCGAAGAGTTGCGCACCGAATTAGAATATTTGATTGATAACGACATCATCAAAGGAGGAGAATATCAATTGCCTGACGGATTGCGTCGTTTGACTGAAAAAGGAAAGAAATTCAAACCAGGAGAAGTGAGTGAATGGCTCGATTGTGGAAACAAAGAAGTAACTGTCTTTACCAATCAACGGGTGTTGGAATACGATTATGAGAAAAAACTTCCTATGATTGATCCTAGCGCTCGTTTAGTCAATTCCGTGATTATTCCTCCTTGTTACGTTGGAAAAAATGTGGTGCTCGAGAATTCCATCATCGGTCCTCACGTTTCACTGGGAAAAGGTTCAGTTGTTCATAATTCCATTTTAAAAAATAGTATCTTGCAGAACAGCGCAACTATTTTGGATGCAAATATCAAAAATTCGATGATCGGAAGTCACGCCAAATACCAAGGTTTGGCAAGAGATTTGAGTTTAAGTGATTATTCAATTATTGACTAAAGGAAATATCATGAAAAAGGCAGTTGGAATTTTATTTATTGTTTTTGTTTTTGCTTCATGCGGTACAAAAAAACAAGCTACGACTTCCGTTGATACAAAAATCAACAAGGAGTACGTGACGAAATTCCACGAAGCAGTCCGATTAAAAATGCAGGGACAACTTCAAGCTGCTATCACTTTGTTTGAGGAATGTGCATCTTTGAATCCGAAAGATGATGCAGTTCAATATGCGCTTTCAAATTTGTACATTCAAACCAAACAATTGGAAAAATCGCGCGTTGCAATTCAAAAAGCAGCCAAATTAGATCCTTCCAATTATTGGTATGTGGAGGAATTGGCGTACATGTTTTATGAAAATAATAACTTCACAGAAGCAGCTGCGCAATTCAAAAAGTTGACACAAAAAGATCCACGAAATGTAGATTGGTTGTTTGGCTATGCCGAGACGTTAACGCGTGCCGGACAAACAACTGAAGCAATCAAAGCCTTGGATAAATTACAAGGACAAGTAGGTGGAAATCCGCAATTAAGCGTCGAAAAATACCGCATGTACCGTCAAATCAAACAAGACGACAAAGCTTTAAATGAACTTCAACTTGGTTTAAAAGATTTTCCGCAAGACGCTCAATTACTTGCTAATCTTGTCGATTATTATTTTGAAAAAAAACAGTCCGAAAAAGCGTATGAATACCTTTCCCGATTAGCAGAAGCAGATCCTACAAACGGAAATGCTCACATGGCATTAGCTCAATTTTATGATCAAAAAGGAGAACGATCCAAATCGTACGAAGAGCTAAACAAAGCATTTCAATGTGATGACATCGATGTGAATCAAAAAATGAAACTCCTATTGTCGATGTTTGATCAACAATTTCGTTTGGACAGTGAAATGTTTATTTTAGTCAATTCAGTCATTCAAAAGCATCCCGATGATCCTCGTGGTTATTCTCTATTAGGAGATTTTCATATTAAAAACAATGATTCCAAACAAGCACTTGCCGCTTTTCAAAAAGCATTGGAATTCGATCAAAGTCGATTTGTTATATGGGAACAAGTTTTATTACTAGGCTATGAACTAGGTGATTATGATTTGCTCTATCAAACAGGTGAAAATGCTATTACTTATTTCCCAACGCAATCCAATCTATATCTTTTTTATGGAATTGGTGCTGTTCAGACAAAAAATTATGCAAAAGCTGAAGAAGCATTGGAAACAGGTCTCGCTTATGTCGTGAATAATCCAGGAATGAAGGCAGAATTTTTAAGTCAATTAGCTGAAGCACAATTCGGATTGAAAAAACTAGAAACAGCTGTAAAAAATTACCGAGAAGCAATTGCTTTAGCCCCACAAAATAATCTATTCAAAAATAATTTTGCATATCGATGTGCTGTTAATAAGACAAATTTAGATGAAGCACTTAAAATAGCGCAAGAAGCTTTAAAATCAAGTCCAGATAACGCCAATATAATGGATACATATGCGTGGGTTTTGTTTCAAAAAGGAGACTTTACACAAGCGAAAATTGAATTAGATAAAGCAAATACATTATCGCCAAACAATGCGGTTATTTTGGAACATTTAGGTGATGTAAATAGCAAATTAGGCAAAACTTCTGAAGCAATTGATTGGTGGAAAAAAGCAAAAGAAGCCGGTTCGAAAAGTGAAACAATCGACCGTAAAATCGAATTAAAAAAGTATGAAGAATCCAAATAATCAGCATATTCTCTTTCTCGCTTTTGTTGGGATTTTTTTAGTGTCGTGTGCACGAAAAACGGTTGACATTGCTCCAACAAAACTTGAACGAAGAAAAACAACAGATTTAGTTGACCGTTTGGACAGCTTATCTAAAATTCAATTGCCATTTTTATTTACCAAAATTTCAACGAAATACGAAGATAAAAATCAAAGTTTATCCTTCAAAACTTCGCTCAGAATGGTTCACGATAGTGCATTAACTGCCACAATTTCATTTGCATCCATTCCAATTATCAATACACTTTTGACAAAAGATTCACTCAAAGTGGTGAATAAACGCGATAAATGCTACCAAGAAGCAAACTTGTCCTTTTTAAAAGAGCAATTTGGTGTTGATTTTTCTTTTCTGAACGTGGAAGAAATGATTATCGGAAATCCATTGGCTTACGACACGAATCAAAAATACTTTCAAATCAACGAAAACAAGGAATTACGTAGTTTTTACACACTATCCTCTCACCGAAAACGAGAAATCAAACGAACAGAAAGAAAAGATTTAGAAGATATTATCATTCAATATTTCCTTTCTCCTGACGCAAATGAATTGAAACGCATGGAAATTGAAAGTCCATCTGATTCTACACAAGTTGTTATCGAATACCAAGAACGTCAATGGATTGGAAAATATTTTTTACCAAAGGAAGTTTATATTCAAATCTTTACCCCTCGAAATCATTTGCGTGTCAATTTATCGTATGACCGTATCGAAATCGAAGAAAAACC
>CAYRMV010000146.1:5486-7996 GCA_964425255.1 uncultured Flavobacteriales bacterium | reverse complement strand
GCTGACAGAAACGTCAGCATAAGTCGACGCCACTTTTTCAAATCCCGTCATGGTTGCATGTACGGGATTTTTTGTTTTTAGTATGTTCATTTTAGTTTTTATTGACCCTCAACCAACCTCTCCTCTCATTATACATTTTATTTTATGTTTGATTTTTCCTATAATTACTTGTATTGAGGAAAAAGCTCTTGTAATTTATTGACTTTTTGGTCCACAATACGCTCAAGAACTGTTTTAAGCCATTCCATTAGATCTACGGCATGTATTTTTCGTGTCCCAGAATAAGAAAATAATCGGTATTACTTCATTTCCAATATTTTTAGCGTTGTAAAAACAGACGAAAAAATCATTACCTTTACCTACAATCCCATGGGTAACAGAATCGGTAAAAAGGTAACACAAGGTGGTGTGCTGCAATCCTACACCACTTACGCACTCGATGAGCAAGGAAATCCTATGGCTACTTATGAGCTCAAAATGGAAAGTGGAACCAAAAAAATGTACCTCTCCGAGAGAATGATCTACGGCTCATCCAGACTCGGAGTTGAAAGTGGGCCTTCCACCCAGTTGCCAAACGGTACTCCGCTCACTCCAACTACCCGATACAGCCTCTCCGTGGGAGACAAACGATACGAACTCGCAAACCACCTAGGTAACGTGCTAAACGTAATATCAGATCGGAAAATACCACTCAAAAATCCAGCCAATAACACCGTCATCGCCTTCAACCCCAACGTAATCCAATACACCGACTACTTCCCATTCGGTATGATTATGCCAGGGAAAAATGGAGGGAGTGAGTATCGATTTGGGTTTCAAGGACAGGAAGAAGACGATGAAATTAAAGGGGATGGGAATAGCGTGAATTACAAATATCGAATGCATGACCCGAGGATTGGGAGGTTCTTTGCGGTGGATCCTTTAGCAGCGAGGTATCCACATAATAGTCCTTATTCTTTTTCTGAAAATCAAGTAATACATTGTAGAGAGTTTGAAGGCTTAGAAAAATGGGAACTATCAAACAATAATACCTACATGGAAACATTTTATGGCCCATTTAGTTCAGAGTACATTGATAAACAGCAAAGTAAAGTAGATCATTATCAAAATATTAGAGAAAAAACAGCTACTATTTTGGTAAAAGTTGAATATGAGGATTTAAGCGGTTTAACTCCATTCCCTATTGAGCCTTCCCCTTTTATTATTCATGATATTCCTGTTGAAATAAATAGAGATGATGCAAGTAAAAGTTCTTATGCAACAACTTACCCAGATAAAATAGTTATAAATGGGGGATTGGGTAGGAAAGATGAAGGTTTTCAGATAGCAGTTTTTGCTCATGAGTATGTGGCACTTTATTTGGAAGGCATACTAGATTTAATAGAAGATACAGAAGGATTTGGCTGTACAGATATAGAAGAAAATCCATTTTACAACCCAAATAAGCCTGAAATTGGTTCGAATATGAAAAGTGGAGAAGTTACAACTGTTTTAGGTACAATTGATTGGGTAAAAGAAGAGATAAATGGTTGGACACTAATGAAATCTTTGCATGATAATGGATTAATCAAATTATCAGATGAAGATTATAAAAAAACAACTAAAAATATAGAAATGTATGAGCATAGACTTGAACAAATGGAAGATATTAAAATCGAACAGGATAATAATAAGCGGTAGTATTTATAAAATATTATTCATGTTATTGTTTTTATTTATAAAAGTAAATGGGATTACTCAATCAACAAATCTTTATAAAGATTCATTAGTTTTATATATAAAATATGATAGCCTTAAGTGTACATTATCTACCGAATTTATTAATAAAAGTAAAGATAAATTACTATTGCCATGGCAAGAAAGATTACCGTATTCAAATTTTATAGAAGACAGTGTTCAGTTTAATATTTATTTAGGTATTGGGAATAAAGTCACAGTATTAAAAATTACTGAATCAATACCAGATTTCATTTTTGAGGAAAATAATATTGAAATTAAAGCACAGGAAATGGTTATTAAAGAAATTGATTTAGAAGGTATGATTTCAAAAAAAGATATTAAACTTTATGATTTTATTTACACTCAATATATTTTGACAAATAGTCTAAATTCTCCAAATAGTAAATTAGTTTTTACTTCAAATCGAATTTTTTTTAAATGATGTAAAAATTGTTTCTAATCGTTATTAAAATATAAAACAAATTGAACAAATTAGAATTAATTAATGCTTTAGCACACAAAAAAGGAAAACCCCAGCTGGTGCGCGATTGCATCACAGAAAAAGAATCGAAAACAGAAATATATAATAAAACTACTTTTATGACTGGCTACCTTACAGAAACTGACTGTAAAGGAAACGTCAAATACTTGGAAACAATAACAATTCCAATGGATAATAAAAATCCATTAGAAACTTTAGAAAATACAGCAAAGTCTAAAAGTGGGGGTAAAATTTTATCTCTTCCGGGTCAACAGGGAGTAAACTTACACATCAGGGGTACATTAAAGGG
>CAYRMV010000146.1:0-5476 GCA_964425255.1 uncultured Flavobacteriales bacterium | reverse complement strand
GATCAGAGGTACATAAAGATTTAAAAGATTTTAAGAATCAACAAAATATAAAGAAATGAAAAATTTAAAAATTATATGGCTTTTACATCTAATTACATTTATTTCATTTTATTCTTGTGAAAGTTCAAGCCCTTTAAAAAAAGAACATACTCATGATAAAAATCCTTATAAAGAAATTGATACTATTCATATTTCCGACTCTGTATATTTAATCATTAATTTCAACAAAAAAGACGAAATAAGCATAACAAGAAGTGCAAACGAAAAAAGGATGGATATTCATTTATACAAAAACGGAGACTTAAAAAGAGTTAGCTATTATAACGATCTTAGATATGTAAAAAAATCTGAAGGTGAAGAAGAAGTCCAGTACAATATACAAACTTTAGATCTAGATGAAAAGGGTAACGTAAAGTATTTTTACTTAAGCAAAAATTTTGAACGAATAGCTTCATCAAATGACTAAAGGTAATAGGTGTTAGTTATAGTGAAAGCGGGTAATGGGTAATGTTATCACCGCCTAAGGCAGCACCTCAGGTAATGCTTTGATGAAATAAAGTGCAAAAAAATGTGGATTGGAAAACAATGTCAAGAATGGAAAAAGTAGGAATGGTGAGCAACGCTATATTTGCAAAGGGTGTGAGGACACGCGCGGTTGCTGGGGGAAAATGGAGAGATAGGGGATATACCAAATGGGGAGATGCAAATTACGAATCAAAGTATAAAAATAGTGATGACTTTGTTCTTCCTATAATGTATAAAATATTCTTACCTGCAACAGGTCGATATGTTGAATATAATAAATACGGATCAGTAAAACCTACAAATATTTAATTCAAAATGATTAGATTGTTTTTTATCATTTCATTACTAAGTTCTTGTAGTATTAATGAATCTTATCAAGGCAAAAAAATAAGAAAATTGTTAATTGATGATAAGTTGGAAAAATTACTTCAAGAGGACATAAAAAACTATATGGATAATAATGAAGAATCCTACACAGATAGTATATTTACTCTTATTGTACAGAAAGAGAATGATATAAATCACCTTAGATTCTATACTACAAAAGGAGTTATTGATACTTTTCAATATGTTGGTTACTTTTATTGTAATAACGTTTTATTTTTATACAGAGATACAGGGGTAAATAAAGAAAATTTATTACCCTTTCTGTCGAAAAGTGATGATTTTAAAACCTTTTCAACAATACCTTTAGGGTTTTCCCCAAACATCTCAATCCCAGACGATATTTATTTCATACATTACACATATAAAGACGATAGTCTAAGTCGTGAATCAGATTAGCAAAATAATAAATAACTATGCTTAAAACAGAACTAATATAAGCGTGGTAGTGTTATCACCGCCAACGGCAGCACCACAGGTAATGCGTTGAAATGCTATTTTAGAGAATATGTAAAATTGATACTCAGAATATGTAAAATATCGTTAAGAAAAATAGTAAGGGATAAACTTCATGAAGAAAGATAATTCGAAACTCAGAACCGATAAACAACTCCAACTTGAGCTATTTTCAAGTTAAAAATTTATATTTGATTAAAATTTAAAGTTCCCTGTATGTTCAACCCCAACGTAATCCAATACACCGACTACTTCCCATTCGGTATGACAATGCCAGGGAAAAATGGAGGGAGTGAGTATCGATTTGGATACCAAGGCTCTGAGAAAGACGATGAAATCAAAGGCGAGGGGAATAGCTATGCTACTGAGTTTAGAATGTTAGACCCTCGTATTGGGAGATGGTTAAGTGTTGATCCAGTAACACAGCCTTGGCAATCTCCATATTGTTCAATGGACAATAATCCTGTGCGTTACAATGACCCTTTTGGGGATAAAATAATAAATGGGGATAGAGCAATTGCTGACCAAAAGAAAGAAAAAATGGTGAGTGCAAACAACAGCCTTACAGATTTTAAGACTTCCCATAATATTAGTGATGAAACAAGCAAAAAAGATTTTATTAAGCAAGGTGGAAATAAAAAAGATTGGAAAGAATATAAAAACTTAGGGAAGAAAGCCGATAATGCGACCAAAGCTTTTAATGCTGCTGATTCAAGAGCAAACATAACGCAGGGAATAATTGATAGATGGAAGCAATCTTCTCCAAATTTATACGGTGAAGTTGATGGTCAATCAACTGATTTTGCCTTATTCAGTGTGAATACAGATGAGATGTTAGAGACTGGTGCTTTTGGATTTAATAGTTTTGTTTATACAGGAGAGCCAGCTAATGCTAAACCATATTCAAAAGATTTAAAAAAGAGTAATACAGTTAGTGTGAAAATTGCAGATGGAGTCAATTTAACATCTCCTGATGTTGAAACAGGGGAATATTCACTTAATCATGAAGCGGGACATTTTTTATATTTTATAAAATATACTTCTGATTATGTTATATTTTATAATAATGTAAAAGCAAATGGAACTTATGTTAGTGGGGGACATGGGAAAAATGATGAATCTGGAAAAATTGCAGAAAAATTAGGGAAAGTAAAAGACATTGTATTACCTGCTCCCGAAATAAAAGCAACAGGGAATTAAAAAGAGTTTTTATGAAAATGTTATTATCACTATTATTTGTTTGTTGTTTATTGTACAGTTGTGGACTTAGTAAGTTTAATAAAAAATGTGTAGTAGATATTACAAAAAAATCTAAACAAATAAAAGAAAAAATAATGACTCAAATTGATTCTGTCTATTTTAACGATACGCTATATTGTGGCGAATTAAAAAGAGTACTAAAAGTAAATTGCAATGATGATAATTTAATAGAAGTTAAGGTATTAACAAAATGTTTAGATACGACATATTTTTATTTTAACGATAAAATATATTTAGTAGAAACGATTTATAAATTACCTGATTTACATTGATTTGTAATTTATATAAATTCTAGTTCATTCAAAAACCCCGAATAGCTTTAGAGTTGTTCGGGGTTTTCATTTATCGAAATATTTTCCGTATCCGCCCGACCAACTACATCTTTTATAAAAGCATAAAAATCCTGAATTTCGTTCAAAAAAAGCTATGGCACTTCAAGATGAGATGTTCGGTTTAGTTGAGAACTGGAAAGAAAGTAAATTACCAAAATCAACTTTTATCCTTAGAAAATTGCTGGCACAAGTAAACTGCATGGTGACGGTTCTTTGTTAAATCAGAGGTGTAGTTCGTCGGGCTGATTCTTTGTTCTTGGTAAAACAATCCTTTTTTTACTTTTGATTTGTATATTTTCCATTAAATGTTGCAAAATTGGGATTTTTCAAAACGAATTACATCGTTAATTTTGATTCAAAGATCAAATTATGAAAACTTATCTAATCGTATTTTTTTGTTGTCTTACTTTGGGAGTAAAAGGACAATACAACCAGACTTATTTTGGTAAATTAGCACCCAGTTTAAATGGAATTCCTAAAAGAGATTTTGGAAATGGGTTTCACTGTATCGGTACAAATTATGGCGCACTAGCTCCTCGATTTGCTGCTTCCATTATTCCTGGTCCACCACCAGTCATAATAGTGAATCCTAATTTTGATAAATTAAAGGCTGTATCTTGTGCCATTTTGTAGTAAGTATGATCTTCTTTGAATCGTGCTGATCCAAATATGGTTACACATGGACCAACGAAATGCAAACCTCTGAAACCTTTTATAAATTGGGTTACAACACCTAAAGAATATTTTAACTCTTGCCATCTAGAACGAGGTCCACTTAAAAAACTTTTCTCTTCCTGAGAAAATAAATTTTCATTTTCTTTCATACAATTTTAAAGTTAACAGATTTATTGTAGTGGTTTGAACATTCCATTTAGATGTTAAGTTATTTTATGATGTTTCTATATCTTTACGAGTATGAAGTATAAATTCGCTCTTATTTTACTATTGTTTACACACCTTTTTTCTTCATGTAAACAAAAAAGTGGTACCCCTGAGAATGAAAAACGGATATTACCAAGAACTAAAGTAAACCCATTTTATGTACATTTTAATTCATTGAATGATCAACAAAAAGAAACATACAAAGATTCGTTAACTATTTATTTTTCGGAAAATTTGAATCTAGACGACTTAAATGGAATGTTCTTAGTTGCTAAAAATGGGAGGATTATTATTGAGAAGTATCAAGGTTTTGCAGATGAAAAAGCACAATTGAAATTTGATCCAACAACCCCCATTCATGTTGCATCCATTTCAAAAGTAATTACCGCAATAGCAACGCTTAGATTGGTTGATCAAGGTAAAGGCGATTGGCGAACTGGTACCAATCACTTAGGATTTCGCTGTGTTAAAGATGTGAAAATTTAGAAATAAGTGACAATATTATTTGAAACAAAATAAGAATTAATTGTTGCCAAATTTATAGAAAACGCCAGCTGTAAATCCAAACTGTAACATGGATGAATTCGTATTTACACCAACTGAAACACCTCCAGATCCTATTCCTATTCCTAATCCAATACCAGAAATAGGTAACAACATGTTTCCTTGAACTCTTACGCCTAATTTATTAGTAATTTGAAAACGTGTCCCGGCTTGTATTGTAACACTGGCTTTGAATCGTTCTTGATTGCCATCTTTTTCATAAAAATAAGATCCTCCTAAACCTAAACCAGCATAAGGTAACAACTTACCATTCCCTAAAGGATCTATCGCTCGGTTCCCAATAAAATGAAAAGAACTAATTCCAACTTTTACCCCGGAAGTATCGCTGATGTAATTGTAGGCGTCTGCAGTTGTACTCTGGTGCATAACATTTACTCCAATTTCTGCTAAATTAAAACTAACATATAATCCACCTCCGTAAACAATGGATTCATTGAATCGAATATGATTGTAACCATAATAGTAGGTTGAAGTGAAATTATAACCAAATTGAGGAGTAAGTTCAACCGATTGTGAAAAAGATATAAAGTTGAAAAGGAAGAGAGTAATGGAAAATAAAATAGCTTTTTTCATGTTTAGTTAATTTTTCTTGACAAAAATAAAAAATAATAATTGATTCTGTTTTTTTTAGACCTTTTTTTCTCCTAAAATCCAAATAGGTTTGCTTTTGTCATCGTTACTTTTTTGCTTTGTTTTATAGTTCTGAATATGAGCCACTGCATCATCAATGTCATCAGTAATCAATAATAAATTCATGTCATCATGACTAATGGTTCCTGTTTCTACCATTTTTTCAACGTGCTGAATCAAGTGCTGATGAAAGTCAGAACCAATCACAATAATTGGAAAATGAGATGTTTTTTTCGTTTGAATTAAAGTCACTGTTTCAAAAAACTCATCCAGTGTGCCAAATCCTCCAGGGAAAACAATAAATGCATTCGAATATTTGCGGAGTAACTCTTTTCTAACAAAGAAATAATCAATGTTTACATATTTGTCTAAATAAGGATTCGGTTGTTGTTCATGCGGAAGTACGATATTACAGCCCAAAGATCTTCCATCCACATCTTTTG
>CAYRMV010000145.1:0-8015 GCA_964425255.1 uncultured Flavobacteriales bacterium | reverse complement strand
CAAGATGTGATGACTGGATTTGAATTCAACCCACAAACCAATGAAATTTCGGCAATCAATTACCAGTATCCGGATCTAAATGATTACGATGGATTTATGATTCCTATGTTGGATAAACCTGGAAATTACTTGAGATCGTGTTACACGAATAATCCATCCGAATCCCGCATTTTGTTTCACTACGATGGACAACAAAAAACCAAGATTTTATTACCCCAATTTACAGGAACGACAGCAACCGAATACAGCGGTGAGTTTTTCTACAGCGAAGGAAGAATTTATTCACTGATTACGTACCAAGAAAATGTCTATTTGATGACAAAAGAGATTTAGAACCTGTTTAAAAATAGGAAGAAAGAAACCCGCTGTAAAAGGTGGGTTTTTTTGTTGAGCTTTTTTTTTCACAAATTAAAAAGGACACTTCGTTAAAAAAAGTAGGGATTTGATGTATTGTTTTTGAGTTGAAAAACAAAAGGTTTTATTTTTGAATGTGATTTTACTAAAAATAATAATACGTCTTTTTTTAATCTGTTTTTGGACAACTGTTTCGATAACGGCTCAAATGACGTATCACCAAGAATGGAACACATCGAAGGGCTTACCAACCGATTGTGTGTATGATTTGGCTCAAAACAAGAAAGGGTTTTTGTTTTTGGGAACAGATCAAGGAATTTATACGTTCGACGGATTTCAATTTGATCAAATTCCTGTTCTAAATGCAATCAGCAATAGCCTTACAAGCATCGGGTTCACATCAGATAATACACTTTGGTGCAGAAATTTTAGTGACCAAGTGTTTTATGAAAAGGAGAACAAACTTCATGTATTTTATCCGCTGGACAAATTATTGAAGAATGATTTGATTATTGATTTGAAAGTAAAAGGGGATGAGGTTTATGTTGCTGCTTTTCAAACGCTTTTTCTCTTTTCAAACAAACATAAAAAGTTAGTAAAGAAATTCGCTATTTCGCAGATTGAAAGCATCGATTGGAAAGGTTCCACTTTGGTAGTATCCACCGTAAAAGGAAAAGTGCTTTTTATTGAAAATGGAAAAGTGAGTGCTTCTTTTCAATTGCCAAATGGAAGGTACCGAATTGCAGGTAATTCTGGAACTAAGTTAATTGAAAGAAATCAAGTGAAAGCGACCATATGGGATTTGAATGGAAACAAAATCCATCCAAAGAAAGGTCCTCAATTTGATTTCGGAATTCACATAAATACAGCTCATTCTATTGATAATCAATTATTTTTTTGTACGAACAAAGGAACATATTTTCAATCCGATTCTAAGTGGCATTTTTTCTCCACAGGTCAAAATCATTCCGATATTATCCAAGATTTTCAAGGTGGATTTTGGATTTCAACCATCGAAAATGGACTCATTTACATCCCTTCTTTTGAAGCACAAATTTTTCTAAAAAACGAGGAAAATAGGTTTTTCAAACAAATGATTTCATCGCCGAAAGGGTTTTTTATTTCCTTAAATAATGGTCAGATTATCGAAGTGGATAAAGTTGGAAATCGATTAAACACATACCATACGAATACTAGTTTAGAACCGGAATTTATCTATTTTTCAGACGATCAAAATCGCTTATACTCTTCATTTGGAAGTTATTCTTACAAACAAAACCCCATTTTTTCTCCTTTTTATTACGGAAAGGGAATTAGTTTCGATTCCGATCAAAATACTTACTTCGGAATTCATAGTTTGAGCGCAGTTATCCCCAAAAAGAAAGATTTTGAATTAAAAAAATGGACCTTAAATTCCTTGCTTGTCGATGGGAAAGAAATTCACTTGTTTCGACAAAAACGGGTTCGAGATGTTTGTTTTGTCAACCAAGTTTTATATGTCGCTTATGTCGATAAGGTGTTGGCTTACAGTGCAAAATCAGTTGTTGAAATCAAAGATTTGCAAGGTAATTCAATTTCCGCCGTACGTTTTGCTACCGATTCAAAAGGCAAACTTTGGATGGCAACAATACAACAAGGTGTTTTTTGCTTAGCTGATAACAAGATGCTGCATTGGACGCATGAAACAAATGGCTTATCAAACAATCAATGCAAGCAAATTCGGGTATTTGATGATTGTGCTTTTGTGATAACCATTGCAGGCGTTGATCAGATCTATTTTAATTCGTCCCAGATTCGGTCCATTTCCAGGGATTTAGATTTAGATAATTTATCGATTTCTGACTTTTACAAAAATGAAGATTTGTTCTATTTTGTGACAAAAAAAGGAATCATCCAAATCAATAATCGTTCGATTTTGAATCGAAATAATGCTGCAAGATTGTTTTTGAAAAGGGTTAAAACAGCGAATAAAACGTACCAAAACCAAAAAAATCAATTTGATTATGCGGAAAATAGTTTAGAATTTGAATGGGATTTCCTAGATTTCAACCAAAAAGTCAACAAATCTATTTATTATCGCTTGAAAGGGTTTGATGATACATGGAAACAAATGAGTCCGAGACAAAAATCAGTCATTTTTACCAATTTGAATCACGGCTTGTATGCGTTTGAAATGAAAATGGATGGAAGTGATAAAATGAGCATTTCGTATCCCTTTTCTGTTCTTCGTCCTTTTTGGTTGACTTGGTGGTTTATCGGAATTGAAATTCTTTTATTGGTTGGAATTTTATATGGACTTTTCATCGTGGTAATTAGGACCATAAATCGAAAACAAAAGGTAAGAGAATTGCTGATTCTTTCGCAATTAAAAGCGATTCGTTCTCAAATGAATCCACATTTTTTATACAATGCATTGAATACCTTACAAGGATTGATTTACACCAAAAAAGTAGACGAAGCAGGCACTTTTGTCAGTATGTTTTCAGACCATTTGAGACATACTTTAAACATGTCTGAAAAACAGCACATCACGGTCCGAGAGGAGATTCAAAGCCTGCTTGTCTATTTGGAATTAGAAAAATTGAGGTTTGGGAATGATTTTCATTTTGAAATTGAAAAAGAATCAACCGTTTCTGATTTGATTCAAATTCCAAGCATGATCATACAGCCGTATGTTGAAAATGCGGTGAAACACGGTTTGTTAAATAAAAAGGGAACGAAAAAAGTACGTATTCACTTTACGTTGATCGAAAATAAATTTCTTCAGATTTCCATTGTCGATAATGGAATTGGTAGAGAACAGTCTAATTTGTTGAATCTTCAACGAAAAGACAAACCAAAATCTTTCGCCACAAAAGCGATTGAAAACCGAATCGATCTTTTAAACAAACAAAGTAAAAATCAAATCAGTATTCGAATTGATGACTTGAAAGAACAAGGCTTACCCGTTGGGACCGCTGTTTTTTTAATTATTCCACTAAAATTAGACTAAGATGAATATATTAATTGTCGATGATGAAACCAATGCAAGAGCAGCTCTAAGAGGGATGATTGAATCCAATTTTCCAGAAATTCAAATTGTCGATGAAGCTGAAAATTTACCAGAAGCAGTTAAAAAAATCCGTAAATTGAAACCGCAAGTAGTGCTTTTGGATATTGAAATGCCTGGCTACTTGGGAATTGATATCCTTGATTTTTTTGATCCTCAAGAAGTTGATTTCAAGATCATTTTTATCACAGCTTACAATGAATACGCACTTAAAGCGTTTGATCTTGCTGCAGTTGATTATTTGCTGAAACCAACTCGAGTTGACCAATTGAAAAGGGCTTTTTTGCGTGTGAAGGACGAAAACACCGAACAAAAAGAGGCTTATTTTGCACTAAAAGAAAATTTAGACAGTCGATCAGTCCAAAAATTAGCCATCCAAACGGGTGAAGGACTTGTTGTATCGGAAGTGAAAAACATTCGATATTTCAAAGCGGATGGTGCTTACACACACATTCATTTTGTGGATGGTCAACGAATAACCGTTTCTCGTTCCTTGCAAGAATACAATGTTTTGGAAGAAACCAAAAACTTTTTTAGAGTAAATCGTTCTTACATCATTAACATCGATTGTATTGCGAAAATTTCCAAAAAAGACGGCGGATTTGTTCAAATGGATAACGGAGATGAAATTTCGGCTACACTCGAAAAAAGACTAATACTTCAATCATTTTTTGCTAACAGAACAATTTGATTTCTTTTTACCCAATTTATCAATGCTTTATTAAATTTTACCTTGATTTGGTAAAGTCTTGACCCTTTTTCGTTGAATCTTTCTTTTTCGAAAAGCAATTCGCTTTCTCTTTGTGTAAAAAAGAATACACATGAAAAAGATTTACTTTCAATTACTGGCTTTTTGCCTAACCACTTCTTCCTTGTTTGCTCAAGTTCCGGCCTTTGTTTCAACAGATAGTTTACAAGGTTTTTGGAATTTCAATGGGAATATTGACAATGCATTGACCACTGGTTTAACGTTGACACCAGGAGGCAGTGTTAATTATGCCATCGATCGAAATGGGTTTGCCAATTCCTCTTTAAATAACGGCGGTGCATACAAAACGAGTATCGACGGATTTGATGCGACAACGGGTTTTACTATAGGCGGTTGGGTTGCACCTTTTTTGATAACATATTCCTCGTATCCAAATAATTTCATTGGTTACTTCTATAAGATGGATTATGAGGTGATGCAACAGATCGGTGGACCGGTTGTTGGTACACATACGCAATTCGCTTTTTTATCTGATTTTGTGTCAACTGGACCGGGAACGACAGGCTTTGGACCAGACTACGGGAAACTCTATTTTCAAACAGTGATTGGTGGAAATACGCGAATTTTGAAATCAACGGCCAATTACAATTCGAATTATTGGTATCATGTGATGGTGAGTTACGACCAAGCGTATCTGCGTTTGTATGTGAATGGAGATTGTACCGATTCATTAGCCGTTACGGGGAATTTAGACTACAGCAATGCTACCGGGAATAATGAATGGGCTGGGTTTACGTCATACGTGAATCACAATGCCTCTCAAAGTATTGAATCCAGAACAACCTTAGATCAAATGGGATTTTGGCGCAGAGCATTGCAACCGTGTGAAGTGTTGAATTTGTTCGAAGAATCAACAGCTAATTGCGGTCCTGTTGGAATTGATGCTCCAACGAATTTGAGCGCAACGTGGAATGCGACTACTTCTGAAGTTGTTTTGAATTGGGAGGATAATTCCAGTAACGAAACAGGATTTTCAATTGAACGAAGTACCAATGGAGTTGATTTCACCTTTGTAAACAATCTTACAGCAAATGTATTGACGTATACCGATAACACGGTTGCACCAAATACCAACTATTTCTACCGCGTCTTCGCTTTCAACACGGTAGAGGACTCCGATTTTTCGAATGTGGTTCAAGTAAACACTGGAACAGCAGGATTAGCAGATGCAAGTGCGTCAACGATCCGTTGTTATCCAAATCCTGCACAAGACAACCTATTTGTTGAAGGCTTATCCATCGGTGAAAAGGTGACGATTACCGGATTGACAGGTGAGGTAGTACTGGAGCAAATCGTTCAGCAAGAAACAATGTCATTGAATGTGACCAATCTCGCCTCAGGAACCTACTTGGTACGCGCTGGAAATCAGATGCCTTGGAAGATCTCGGTTCAACACTAAATCAATATATCTAAATACAACATTATGAAAAGAATTTTTTTATCCATCCTGTTGGTTGGATTAGGTGTCAATGCTTCAATGGCACAATTTGGCGATTTGAAAAACAAACTAAAAGAAGCAAAAGGCGGAAACGAAGCGCCAGCGGTTACTGCAGAGGAGTTGGTTAAATTGAGTCCCTTGCCGCAACAAGAAGTGGCGAAACTGTTTTTCGATAAATACAATTCGGAGGCGAAAACCAGAATTTCCGCTTCTGCGCATGTTGCAAACCTAGTATTAAGTAATGAGAAACAACCTGAAGTAAATTCGTGCACCAGTGTTTACCCGGAAGGTTCCAAAGTAGAGCAAGATGCCAATGGGAATTACTTGAAGTTTCTTTTAAACTTCAACAAATCGTTCGAGAACAGTTGTCGACCTTTTGAAATTATCCATCCAACAGGTGCTTATGCCTTTGGTTTCGAACGAATGTCGGAAAAATACATTGATGGTACACTCCGTGTTTATAGCGAATTGGTGGTTGTGTTTGATAATTTCATACTAATCGGAGTGAATCGTGATAACGGGAAGTTCAAATTAAAAGGTGATTTTCATGTTGTTGGAACCAAAAACGTTTTGAAGCAATTGATGAAAAATTACACCTATGAAACGTTCCGAAAGAAAATGGACGAGACCCTGCAAGCCTATTACGAACAAATGCAAGTACTCTTAAAAGGCGGCGATCAAAAAATGGCTGAGGAAAAACGTGCAAAATACGGCATCAAAGGTAAGGATGTGGTTTCTTTGGCAATTGTGCCATTTGATAACAACAAACTTTTCCAAGGACAGAGCTACAACTTTGATATCATAGCAACGTTGAAAGACGGGTCAAAACTCTCCACGCGCCAAGGATTCAAAGACGAATATGACATTCAAGTAGAAGGATTGGAATTGGTGAAACACACAGATGTAGACGGATCCGTTACTTCCTGGTATGAAATCGCGAAAACGTACATCCCAAAGAACGATAAAATTCGCATTGTGGTGAAATCAAAGTTTCATCCAACCGTAAAGCCGGTTGAATTTAGTCAAAATGTCGATTATGAAAACTGTGAATGGACCTTCAACGATAATGGAGACCAATCGAGCACGGAAGCATACAGAAAAGCGGCGGGTTCTTTCCGAATCGAAGTGAAATCTTCTATCGACGTGAATACGAAAAAAGAGTGTTTCGAATACAAAGTTTGGAACAAAGGGGAAGTAGTTGCGCACTGTAAACAAGTTAAAACAAAACCAATTGTTGTAAATGCAAAAGGAGGCGCAGGTAAGAAGCCGAATTTCGGAAACCAGAATGGCGGAAATGGTGGATCGATTACCTTGGTAAAAGACCCAAGCGCGAAAAACTGTGTAATCATTTATGATGTAAACGGAGATCCAGGTTACACAGCAGCTAATTCAAGTGGTGCAAAAGGAACTTATACAGAAACCGAACAAAAATTATCCTGGTAAAATCATAACGATGTTACACCTCAAAAAACAAGTCATGGCTGCACTCATCATCTTGAGTGCGGCCAATCTAAATGCGCAAGCTACGCGCTATTATGTGAATAAAAGTGTGTCTGTTGCTTCACCGGACGGATTAAGTTGGAGTTCTGCATTTGCCGATATTCAAGATGCCATCGATGCCGGGGCAAACAATGCGCTTTCTTCCGATATTGAAATTTGGATCACGGGTGGCGGGCATGTGTATACGCCAACTGACTCAGCAGGAATAACTCCTGTAAATCCGAGAAATGCGAGCTACATCATCCCGACGGTTAGTAAAAAATACCTCATTTACGGTGGATTTGATGGAACGGAAGCCAATTTAAGCGAACGAACAACAGATTTGTTGCACAACCATACCGTAATTAGTGGCGCAATTGGAAATGCACAGAGCACCAACGATAACTTGGAAAACTTGCTCATCATAAAAACGGGTAATTTTTCCAATTATACCGTAACCTTGGATGGAATTGGATTTTATGATGCGTATACTGGCAACGGAATCAGTGGAGCAGTGTACAATGAACGCTACATGACGCGATTCCAGAACTGCTTTTTTTATGGTAATACCAGTTATGGCGATGGTGCGGCGATCCATTCAATCGGCTATCAACCAATCATTGATAAATGTCAGTTTTATAACAATGAGGCCATGCAGGGTGGTGCAATATACATTGGCTCAGGGGCATTGTTAGCGAACAGCCCTGAAATCTATAATTCACGTTTTGTGGGTAACAGAGCTGCTTTAGGTGGAGCCATTAAGATTGATAATATGCACATACTCATTGTCAACAGTGAATTCATTGACAATACATCGCCGTTTAATGGCGAGGGAAGCGCATTGAGCGAAGTAAACGCTGGTTCATACTCGGTCATCAATTCCAATTTTATCCACAACAACGGAAACAGTCTTTTCCATGTCGGTT
>CAYRMV010000144.1:0-8061 GCA_964425255.1 uncultured Flavobacteriales bacterium | reverse complement strand
ATACGTTGTGTTTTCGAGTTGATCTTCGTAATCTACTCGTTTTTCAATCGTTTTTTTCACTTTCCCTTTTTCGTACAAGGAAATGCGATCCACAAATTTAGGAGTTGAACCGCTGTTGTCTTGAAAATATTCGCGGGATAAAAAGAGCAAACCTTCTTTCAGGTAGTACGTAATTTTTCCATAATCAGCATTGTTTCCTTTACTGAATTCTTGGTCCATTTTTAAAATCGTATTGTCTTCACCAAAAAAAGCATGAACCACAATCGATTCGCCTTTTTCATTTGTATATTTCAATGAAGTAGCTACTTGCCCCAATTGCTCTGACAAATCATCAATCGCTTTCATTTCAGCAAACATGGCGTCTTCCTGACTTAATTTTTTGCTTACAACCGGTTGATTTTCTCCTGTTTTTTCTTCTTTACATGCTGAAAAAATTCCTGTAAACAAGATGATGCTTAACAAGAAAAATGTGGTTTTGAAACGATTCATAGTCCTTTTTTTATGCTTTTATCCTAAAATAGTGTAACAAAAATACACTTTTCATTTCGGTGATAATGCAAACAAAGTCAAAAAGTAACAAGAAAATGAAGAACAGTTTATTCACATTGAATTGTGTTTATTTTTCTTTGAAAATTCCGAAAAAAGGAAGTAATTTCGGTGAAAATTCAAATAAATAACATCATGGAAGTAACAAATATCGAAGCGAGAATCTCCGAATTAAAAAGCAAATTAACAGGAAACTTATTTGAAGACGGTGAGATTCAACAAGAAATTTACGATTTAAAAAAGCAACTCAATCCTGCTATTGAATTCAATCCTTCTGCGGATGAAGACGATGAAGATTGTTTGTATTGCGGTAGTTAAAACTACTTTGAAAAAGATCGCTTGAAAAAAGCAAAAATTCTCTTTCGGAATAAAAACATCAATAATAAGTACGGAATTACCATTAAATAAAGTATTCCACTGTTGATATTGGTTCCGAAAGAGGATTCATCCAATTCAGTTCCTTGTTCGGACAACATACGACACTGAGAACAACCTTGTGCAAACACCTGTGAACCCATCCAAAACAAACTCACAACCAATAAAAATAATCTCGCTTTCATTTGATTCTTTTATTTTGTGCAAAGATACGCAAGGTTTGTCAACGGTATATCAATGAAACAATTTTGCCGTATAAAAGTTGTGCAAAAAAGACCAATTACTCCACATTCATACAAGCCAACAACTTATTGACCATGTTTTTGGATCCGACCATGTAAGCACAACGTTGGTGCAATTCTGTTGGAACAATTTCCAAAATGCGTTGATCACCATCAGTAGCCAATCCGCCAGCTTGTTCAGCAATCATTGCCAAAGGATTACATTCATACAACAAGCGCAAACGTCCTTTCGGAGCAGCCGTTGTTTTTGGATAAATATAAATTCCACCCTTGATCAAGTTGCGGTGAAAATCGGCCACTAATGACCCAATGTATCTTCCAGAATATGGTGCTTTGTAATCGTTGTCAAATGACTGACAATAACGAACGTATTCTTTTACTCCATCATGGCAATCATCGATGTTTCCTTCGTTCATTGAATAAACTCGACCAGACTCAGGCATTTGCATATTCGGGTGCGACAAGCAAAACTCACCAATCGACGGATCAAGTGTAAATCCGTTAACGCCATGTCCCGTTGTGTAAACCAACATCGTGGAAGAACCATACAAAACATATCCCGCAGCCACTTGTTCTGTCCCTGGTTGCAACATATCTTCTACTGTTGCAAGAGAACCAATCGGAGATTTGCGTTTGTACACCGAAAAAATAGTTCCGATCGAAACATTCACATCGATGTTAGAAGAACCATCCAATGGGTCAAACAAAACAACGTATTTTCCATTGCGTGAATTGACATTGTCGAAAGCTAAAAAGTCATCGTTTTCCTCGGAAGCAATTCCACACACTTCGCCGCCCATTTCAAACATTTTGATAAACTGGCGATCAGCAATTACATCGAGTTTTTGTTGCGCTTCACCTTGCACGTTTGTTTCCCCTTGAGCACCTAAAATATCATCCAACAAACCCGCTTTGCGCACATCGCGACTCACCACTTTGGAAGCAAGTGCAATATCATTCAACAAACGAGATAATTCGCCGGAAGCGCCTGGAAATTCTTCTTGGCGATCCATGATAAATTCGTGTAGGGAAATAAACTTTGACATGTTTTTTTTACTTTTTCAATTATTTTTCAACTCGATCCACCAACAAACCTACATCCAACACTTCTTTAAGTGTTTTTTGCGTTACAGCTTGTTCTAAGGTGAAATAATAAGTTCCTTTTTTTGGTAATTTTTTTCTGCGAAACGACAAATAATTTTCGACCACCGTTCCCGATTTGTTTCCCGTCCACGAACCATCTGGATTGGCAATTTTAATTTCGAAAGGTTCGCGAGCTGTTTGTCCATCTGGTGTTTTGGTGTTCAAATAAATCCACGCATTGCTAAACCCATAATCCGTTGTTGTTCGGAGAGTTATAACAAAATCGTAATACTGTGTTGTATCCGTAACCTCCACTTTGAACATCGGTTTCACATCTTCATTCCATTCATTTTTAGGGAAAGAATACGACTTTTCAAAGAAAGGCGTTTCCGAGCAACTTGTGAAAAGAAGCGCCAACATCGCTAGCAAAAAAATACCTTTATTCTGCATTTGTATCCGGTTTTGGACCATTATTTTTTCTAGGTGGTCTCCGTTTTTTATTCTTTTTTGGAGCTTGACCTTCCGCTAAAACCTGTGGAGTGCCCTCTTTTTTCTCCTGTGGAGCTCTTGCAGGACGATCTACTGGTTTTCCTTGCTGATCAGTTGGATTTTTTCGTTCCGGACGCGCCTGATTTTGCGGTCTGTTATTCGCTTGCTTCTGCTTATTTTCCGCAGGTTTCACCGCTTGAGGGGCGGTTGCTGCTTGCGGAGCAGATGCATTTGGATTGGCGCTTTTCGGTTTTTTCTTCTTCTTTTTCTTTTTAAACGAACTATCGAAACGATTCAAACTATCTTGACCAACAACATTGGAATAATCAGGCTCAACAATTACAGCTGTTTCCCGCGCGAAATCTTTCAAATCTTGTGGTTTTTGCTTTTTCTCGTTCATCGCTTTGATTTCTTGTACACGTTCTGGCTCCAAAGCAATTAAACCCGATCCACCTTCGTACATATACCACATCAATCGTTTGAATACATCCGTTTTGACGTGAAAAGCAATTCCTTTTTCGGTGTATAATTTTGTTTCAACTGTTGGGAACGATTTGATTGCATCCAAATACATATCCAACTCATAGTTCAAACAACATTTCAATTTCCCGCATTGTCCAGCTAATTTTTGCGGATTTAGAGACAATTGTTGGTACCTTGCAGCAGAAGTAGAAACAGAACGGAAATCTGTCAACCACGTTGAGCAACACAATTCACGACCACACGAACCAATTCCACCCAAACGAGATGCCTCTTGGCGAGAACCAATTTGACGCATTTCGATTCGGATTTTAAACGTTTCCGCCATGTCTTTGATCAACTGACGAAAATCAACTCGGTCATCTGCTGTGTAATAAAATGTTGCTTTGGTCAAATCTCCTTGGTATTCAACATCCGAGATTTTCATATTCAGATTCAAGTTCAACGCCAAGGTGCGCGACTGAAACATCACTTCTTTTTCCAAGTTGCGGGCACGCACCCATTTTTCCATATCATCTTCATTCGCTGTACGGAAAATCTTCTTGGTTTCCAGTGGCTTTAACCCTGGAGCTTTCTTTTTAACCTGTATTCTGGCAAGTTCACCAACAACGGATACCACACCAATGTCGTATCCTGGACTAGCTTCAACTGCAATGACATCTCCAACGTGGAGCGATAAATTTTTCGCATTGCGGTAAAATGCTTTTCTACTGTTCTTGAATCGAACTTCAACTATGTCGTAAGGTGCTGCGCCAGATGGGAGTTGCATGTTTCCCAACCAATCAAAAACACCTAATTTGTTACATCCTCCAGAACTACAGGTCCCGTTATTTTGGCATCCGCGTGGTGTTCCTCCACCCGAACTACAACTGGTACATCCCATAATTCATCTATTTTTGGTAAAATTACAATAAAAACCTGATTTACGTACACGAACAGTAATCTGATTGCCAAATCACTGAATATCAATTTATTTGACAATCTTACTCTGATTAAACTTTCGCTGAATTACTGAATTGATTTTCAGTAAATTCGTCTTTCTATTTTTTTCGTAACCGAATCTTACGCATAAATTTCATCCAAGGCTTCGCACATAATGTGTGCTGCTTTTTCCAAAATTTCTGCTGTATGAGCCAATGAAACAAAGCCCACTTCGTATCCACTTGGACCCAAATACACCCCGCGATTCAACAAAGATGCATGCAAATGCTTGAACCCAGTCATATCAGGATTGATTTCATCTGAACGGCGAATGGTTTTGTTTCCAGCAAAATTCAACCAGAAAATAGATCCGATACTCACGATCTCAAAGTCGTAACCTTTGGCTTTTGCATGGGCATTGATGGGTTGGATGAATGCTTTTGTGCGCGCTTCTTGGTCTTCGTAAAATCCGGGTTGTGCACATACAGTCAACTGAGCAATTCCAGCAGCCATCGCAACAGGATTTCCAGACAAAGTTCCCGCTTGGTATACTTTTCCATCGGGAGAAACGCTAGCCATGATTTCTTTGCTTGCTCCGTAAGCTCCTACCGGCAAACCACCTCCGATAATTTTTCCGTATGTAACGATATCAGGACGAATACCATAGTATTCAGCTGCACCCGAAAAGGCAACGCGGAAACCAGAAATAACCTCATCAAAAATCAACAAAATGCCATTTTCGGTACAAACCTCTCGGAGTGTTTGAAGAAACGTTTTTTCTTGTAACAATAAACCATTGTTTGCTGGAATTGGCTCGATGATAGCACAGGCGATTTGGTCTTTGTATTCAGCAACACATGCTTTCAATGCTTCTACATCATTCAAGGGTAAAACCAAGGTTTCATGCGCAAAACTTGCAGGAATTCCGGCACTGGAAGATTCTCCCAAAGTAACCAAACCACTTCCTGCATTCACCAAAAGTGCATCCACATGCCCATGATAACAACCATCAAATTTGATGATTTTATTTTTTCCTGTGAATCCTCTCGCCAAGCGCAAAGCAGACATGACAGCTTCCGTTCCTGAACTCACAAATCGGAGTTTGTCAATGAAGGGATTTCGATCCAAAATCAACTCTGCTAATTCATTTTCCAATCGAGTTGGTGCTCCAAAACTGGAACCATTTTGCAAAGTGGAAACGATTTTCTCATATACCTGCGGATGGTTGTGACCTAAAATCAATGGCCCCCAACTGCAACAAAAATCGATGAATTGATTGTCGTCTTCGTCCCACAAAAAGCAAGCGTCTCCTTTTTTTATAAACAAGGGAGAACCTGAAACAGACTTAAACGCACGAACGGGAGAGTTGACACCGCCAGGAAAATAGGTTTTTGCTTTATCAAATAATTGTTCCGAATTTTTACGGCTAATGGCTTGTTTGATTTCCATGAGATTGTTCCTTTTTTAAAAAAAACAAAAGTAAGGATTTAATGGTTCGGTTTTTAATGAAGAATTGGGAATGACAAATTAAGAATTAAGAATTAAGAATGATGAATTAAGAATTACCATTGACGAAAGCTTCGTTTTGTCTCGATGCTAGGACAAGCGACAATAATCAAAGAAATTTTCTGGTGAGGTTTTATTGTTGAGGTGCGATTAATCGCACCTCAACAATAAAACGATAAAACAAATAAACCAGAAATCTATTTTAATGCCATTTCCTACTTTTTTTTAAAAAATTTTGAACCTTTTTCAAGTTGGTGAGTATTCCTGTCGAATCAAGCTTTTTGCGCAACAAAGTTTTTAAATTTTAGATCGATGTATAAACTCATTTTAACACTTGGATTAGGTTTTTCAACACTCATACATGCACAACAACCCGAAGTGGTTCACAGCGTTGCCAAAGAGTGGAAAGAAGAAAGTTGGTATGTTGGCCAACAAAAAGCATGGAAAAAATTGCTTGACAAAAATGCGAAAAACGAAGAGGCCTGGCTAAATTATTATGCTGCCACTCGCGCTTTGAAAAATGTTGCACCAAACAAAAACGCCGAAAAGGGAGAAGAAATCTACGAGATGTATCTCAAACAATGTAAGCAAATCGTTGCTGATGCTCAAAAGAAAATTCCGGGTTCGTTTGCGGCTTACTACCTAGCTTTTTCAGAAAAAGGGGTGGAATTTGGTAAAGAAGAATTGTACAAAGCAGCGGCAATCAATAAGGAAAACCCACTGATTTGGGATGAATTAATGATTCAATATCACCTCGATGGAAAAAAACAGTTGCACGAGGAATATGCCAACAAAATGTATCATGCCAATGAAATGGCTGCATCATCGTTGAATTGGGGATACAATCTACTCGCCGAATTGGAACCAAACGCCATTTTAATTACACACGGCGATAACGATACTTATGCCACTTGGATCATTCAAGCAAGCAAACAATTTCGACCGGATGTAACGGTGATCAACAAATACCTTTTCACGATTGATTCTTACCGAAATCGCTTGTTGAACGAATGGGGATATCCAAGTTTGTCGGTTGATTTAAGTAAGGCACAAAGCGAAGCGGATCAGGTTCAAATGGAAACACAAATTTGGAAACACCTTTTTGAAGGAAAAAGACCTGTACACATTGCTTCAAGTGGCATCCAAGCATTCGAGGAAAAATTTGGTGACAATCTGTATCTCACAGGTTTGAGTTACCTCTATTCCGATAAAAAACTGGATAATTTAAGTTACATCAAACGAAATTACGAAACCCGATTTTTGATGGATCATGTGAAAGAGTCGTTTGGTTTCAACATCATGGATGAAGTGAGTAATTCGCTTTTGGGAACTTATCTTCCTTCGTTAATTCGTTTGTATGAACATTACAAAATGAGTGAAGATGTGACCAATCAAGCCAAATATGCGTCTCTGATTCGGATTGTAGCCGAAAAAAGCGGTCGTCAAGAAGATATTAAGGAAGTTCTGAAGTAACATGCAGCAACACAAGCAACTCAGTGATGAAGGATTGATGGCTCAAATTACGAGTCATCAATCTCATCCTGCATTGGTCGAACTTCACCGAAGGTATAGCCAAAAATTGTTGGGTTATTTTATCAAAATGTTGCAACGAGATGCGCATTTGGCTCAGGATTTTGTTCAAGAATTGTTTCTTAAAATTTGGGAGAAAAATCACCTTTTTGACCCAAGTAAAAAATGCTACACGTGGATTTTTACCATTGCTTCCAACATGTGTAAAACGCATTACCGCAATCAATTTCGCTTGGTAAATGAAGACATGGAAAAACCAATTTTCCAACAAGCTGATTTTCAGGAAAACCGAAGCGACAAAGCCCAGTTTCAACTTTTACTAAAAATGGGAATTGACGCCTTGGATGTACCACATCGAACGGTTTTTGTGCTTCGATATTTGGAACAATTTTCCTTGCAAGAAATTGCTGAAATCACCGAAACACCTGTTGGAACAGTGAAATCCCGTTTGTTTTACGCAACACGAAAAATGAGCGATTACCTCAAAACATTTAACCCCAAACACGAAACAGATCTCTTTAAACTTGTATAGTTATGGAAAATATGCCTATAGAAATTTTTGATTTACTCGATTCAAAATCCTTTGAAGAATTGACTGAAAACGAACGTGTTTTGGTAAACGAGTGGATGTCAGAAGCAGCATATCGTTTGCAACATCGCATACTCAGAGAAAGTTCTAACTTAGATTATGAAATTCCATTGGTGGAAGCCTTGGCTATTCCTGAAAAATCAATTCCTTTTTGGCAAAAACCGATTCCACTTTGGCAGGCAATGAGTGGAATTGCAGCGGCTATGCTAATATTGTTTCTATTTCCTAAAAGCACAGAAAATAATCCGAATCTACAAGCATCAAAGCCATTAGTTCAACACGTTCATGACACGATCGTTC
>CAYRMV010000143.1:0-8064 GCA_964425255.1 uncultured Flavobacteriales bacterium | reverse complement strand
TAAAATCGAAATTTTTCACAAAAAAAGAGGCTGCCTTTTTGAGACAACCTCTTTTTTATTAACTAATGTTTCTATTATTGTTTGTTCAAAACCAAGTTCAATTCAAAAGAGATGGATGTTTCAACTCGCTCGTTTTCTGGTTTTCCAGGTTGTGGCTGCATTCCTCCCATCATTGTTTCTTTGAAATCAACATCAAATTTACCGCTAGCAGTCATTTTCTTGTCGTCTTTCGAAATTTTCAACGGCATCACTGCTTTCACTTCTTTTCCTAAAACGTTGATTGTTGCAGTTACTTCTTTGTCAGAAATACTATTGATTGTTACAGGCACGTCAGCTGTTTGAGCAACGTTGAAGAAATAAGCTCCTTTCAAGTGCGATTCCAACGTATCTTTCATTGGTGCTGGAAGATCTTCATCCGTAATGGTAGTCATATCAATTGTAAATGCTCCAGATACAAACTCGTCCCCTTTGTACACAATTGATCCATCTTTTACTTTTACAGTTCCTGTGTGCGTATGTCCATCGGAAACATACTTACCTGTCCAACGCAAATTTGTTGCTTCAGCATCTAGACCATAAGTTACTTCTACTGCTTCTTCCGTGGTTTCTGCACCACCACATGCTGCTAGTGTCAAACCTGCAAAGGCCAACACTGCGAAATACATTTTTTTCATCGGTTACATTTTTTGTTTGAGCAAATATAAAACAAATTTTATTTACCATGGTATATATAACAAAAATATTTTTTCCTAGGTATCTCTTTGAAAAAAATTGAACGGATTGGAGTAGGATTCGAAAACTTGGGTATATTTACCACTAAGAAGATGAAAGAAACCTCCTTCATAGAGCAAAACAAGGAAAAATGGCGTCGATTTGAACGCCTCTCGGAGAACAAACAAAGTGATCCGGAAGAATTGAGTGAACTCTATTTAGATATTTCGGATGATTTAAGCTATGCGCAAACTTTCTATGAAAAAAGAACAGTTCGCGTTTATCTGAATAGCTTAGCACAACGAATTTATTCTCAGCTACACATCCAAAAAGGTGAAACATTCAAAAACATATTACACACTTGGATAATTACACTTCCGCTAGAAAGTTATCGTTCACGAAAAAGTCTTGGTTTTGCTTTAGGTGTTTTTCTTCTTTGGACTTTGGTTGGAATTGTTTCTACCCATTTTGTACCCGATTTTCCAAAATACATATTAACGGAAGGGTATGTCCTTGAGACAGAAGCGAATATTCGTATGGGTAATCCGCTTAAGATTTACGAGGACACCGATCAACTTTCCATGTTTATTCGAATTACGACCAATAACATACGCGTTGCATTTTTCGCATATATTCTGGGTGTATTTTTCACTATCGGAACCCATATTATTCTTTTTCAAAACGGAATCATGTTGGGTACGTTCCAGTATTTTTTCGCCAAAAAAGGGCTTTTATTAACTTCCTTTTTGGGTATTTGGATTCATGGCGCATTTGAAATTTCAGCCATCGTCCTTTCTGCAGGCGCTGGTTTTGTACTTGGAAACGGTTGGCTTTTTCCACAATCCTACACGCGGCTACAATCGATGCAAATAGCAACTAAACGCAGTCTAAAAATCATGTTGAGCTTGATTCCGTTTATCATCATTGCTGGATTTTTAGAAAGTTATGTAACACACAATTATCAACGTTTACCTGATTGGTCAAAATGGATGCTCATCTTGAGCTCTTTCACAATTGTGATTTTATATTTTGTGGTTTATCCGATTTACATTGCTCGCAAATATCCTGAACTCGTTCACCAAGAACCCGTTGTTGTTCAAAAACCTTTAAAACCAGTAATTCTACCCAAAATCAGAACCAACTTAGAACTCTTAGCAGATACATTTCGAATCTACCGACAAACATTTGCTTCCTGGAGTAAAGTTGTCTTTTTGGGAATTGGTTTTGGTTCGGGTGTTTCATGGATCATCAATTATTTGATGAAACCCGATTTCATGCAAGTGCGTTACTATTATGATTGGATTGGTAACTACAGACTCATGTTGGGTTCCGGTCACAAAGATTGGGCTGATTTTATCAATTTTACGGTTTGGTCGTTGGTTTTTGCGTGGATTGGTTCATACATTGTATTTCAAATTCAAAAAACATATTTCGGCACCAGTTATTCTTGGAGAGCATTTCTCAAACAAAGGTATTTCAAAATTTGGATGGGCGTTTTATTAATCCAAATTCCACTAGCCTTTTTACCATGGTCCCTTTTGTGGTTGTATTTTTTCATCCTTCCTTTGTACTATTTACTTCCTTTTGCAACTTCAAATGTACAAGTAGAATCCGATGTCGTATTTTCAACAGGATGGAATTTTAGTGTCAAAAGTTATGCGAATGGCATGTTGATTATCTTATTCATCGTTGCTCTTACAACACTCTTTATGCAGCCAATTGCATATGTTGGAAGCATCCAATCCTTGAAATACTCAGAAGACATCGTCTATTACGGTGAACCTTCCATGCGTGATTTACTGGATTTAACATCTGAATTTGTGATGAATGTCTTCAATGCGATCAACGGAAACGGAATGTTTTGGCACAATGTCGTTCGTTGGTTGGTTTACTCCGGATTTTTATTTTTGATTTTTCCGCTTATTATCATCGCTTTGCACTTACAAACATGGAAGGAAGTAGAGAAAGAAACTTGTATTGGTCTTCGAGATGAATTGGAGCAATTTGGAAAACGCAAACGTAACATGGAATCAAAATTAGACTTTGAAGCATAGTTTACATATCATCCTACTGGGCTTGATTTGCTGCTTCACGGTCGGAAATGTTTCGAGTCAGAAAGATCCTATTTTAGAAAAATACCAACGTGAACTGAAATACGGACCCGAAAACGGATACCAAGGTCCATCACCTGAATTAAAATCCGATCCGTTTAGCCAAAACGAAAAATCAATCTATAGCGATGAAAACAATGAAAACGAAGGCATAACATTTTCAGACGATCGCATTAACAGAAACAGAGAACGTAATCTTCCCAACATGCGCTCCCGCCGTAGACAGGGAGGAAACAGCCCGTTTAGTCTAGAACAAGACGATTTTAATGAACCCGAAACAAGCTCTTCAACTTTTTCGATTTCACCTATTTTTGGAAAAATATTCCTTATCACACTTATTTCCGCTTTGGTGATCTGGTTACTAATTATGCTCATTCGATCGGATTGGTTTAAGAAAAAAGAATATGTTTCTGAAAATGAAGAAGAAGCTTGGAATCCTTTAACTGTCGAATTATCGGAACTTGAAAAGCGCTTACTCGATGCCAAAAATCAACACGATTATCGTGCATGCGTTCGAATCTATTTTACGTTTATTTTGAGAGAAAATATCCGATTAAATCGAATTCATTGGAAAAAAGAATATACCAACACAGATTATCGTTTTCAGCTTTCTGGAAAAAATGGATACGATGAATTTTCGTGGATTGTTCGCGTCTTTGAACAAATTTGGTACGGAAAAACAAACATTAGTTCGGATCAATTCAACGAATTAGAGCCAAAACTCCAAGCATATTATCAACAACTTGTGTCTACGAATGAAGAAAAATAAATTCATCACTTGGATCCTGTTGGGCATTGCGCTATTGTTTATCCTAATTGGATTGGCTTTTTGGCCTCGTCCAGTTGCGAAAAAAAATAAACAGAAGAACACAAATAAGGAGTTTACATTAAACGATTGGACTTATCAATACGAACTCGATTCAAAAGAACCAGAAGGTCTCGGTCTACTTTATGATCTTTCAAAAAAATCAACCAAAAATGTTTCTATTGTTGATTCTAATTTAACTGACTATCTAAAAAATAAAAACCAAACTTTTTTGTTTGTTGGAGAAAATTTTTCCTTGAAAGAAAGTGAAATGAATGATCTTTTTAGAAAGGTAAAAAAAGGATCTCAACTCATCGTTTCTGCCAATGAATTCGACTTTAAATTTAGAAATCGCTTTTTGACAAATCAATCATTGGGTTGGATATTCAATGAATGTACCTTTATCGAAGACGATAACTCGGATACTTTCAACCTATGTAGTTTGTATCAAATGGACACGATTGCTGAACGGATTTACTTAATTGAGCATGAACAAATTAAAACGAATCAAAATACGGATTATGAAGAAGATGAATTCGAAATAAGCGAGGATTTCAGTGAATACAATGAATACGAAGCACAAAACGAATCTAATTACTATGTATACCAAGAAGCCTATCAAACCCCCATTTTCATCGGATTTGATTATGGTCAAGGAATGGTATTGATACATGTCAATCCAACTTTTTTTAAAAATTATCAGCTAGTAAACCCAAATGGATTTGCATATAGCAAGAACTTTTTAAGTTACATCGAGAAAGACAACGAATTGTTGTGGTTGCAACTTGCATCGGTTTCTTCTGAAGAAATGTCGAAGCAAAATCCGACTTCCCAACCTTTGGAAAACAAAAACTCGTTGTTGGACTTTATCTTTAAAAACACAGCTTTGCTAATTGCTCTTATTTTAACTATCATCGGCGTTCTGTTGTTTTTTATTTTTGGATCAAAACGCTACTTCCCCGTTTTACCTTACATCGAAAAAAAACAAAATCAATCATTGGCATTTGCAGATACAGTTAAACAAATTTATCAAAAACAAAAAGCGCCAGATCGCATGTTGGAACTCATGTATCGTAATTTTAAAACGACGATCAATCGCCATTTCTACATCGATATTTCCAAAGGAGATCGTGCCGATATTGTCAACAAAATCAGTGAAAAATCTTCCTTGACAAAAGAAAGAGTGGAAGAAATATTCGCTTTGTTTCAAGATAAAAAAGGAAAAAATATTACGGATGCTTATTTACTAAAAGCCGCGAAAAATCAACGTTCTTTCTACCAAGAAGCGGGTATTATTCATTCGGCTGTAAATAAGCGAATTTCAAAAAGAAAAACGGAAATCAGGTATGCTTTGTTATTTCCATTCTTAGCATTATTAATTGGTATTCTTTCGATTTTAATCGGAACATTGTTGCTTACCATGTCGAATGGATTTGGAATCATTGGATGGCCAATTGGTTCGATTTTGCTGATAATGGCCTTTCTTTGGCTAAGCAGACCATACCTCGATCTATCTGAAAAAGAATGGAAAATAAACCAATGGTATGGGCAAGTGTTGCTGATAGACCCTTCAACCATTTTACAAATAAAACCACATAAAAAAACCTTCATAATTTACCTAAAAAGCAATAGAAAAATACAGGTTCATGAAACGTGGATGAGTCCATTCGACCACAAAAAATTTCATGATTCGATTCAAAAATTTGTAATAAAACAGAACGTATGAACGAAGAAAACAACGAATTAACTGCACCCGATTTTCAGGAAGAAAATCAAACGGAAACTCCTTCTGTTCACCCTGAACAGATGCAACAGGTTGGTCCTGACTTAGGGTGGATCAATGAGAAAATGGACGCTGTTCGAAAAGAAATGGCTCGATTTGTCATTGGACAAGACTATTTAATTGAACTCTTGATGTGTGGCGTTTTTTCAAATGGTCACGTTTTACTAGAAGGAGTTCCTGGTGTTGCAAAAACACTCGCTTCCAAAGTGTTATCTCGAGTAATGCATGTTGATTTTTCGCGTATTCAGTTTACACCCGATTTAATGCCATCTGATGTACTTGGAACTTCGGTTTTCAACATGCAAGCAGGATCGTTCAACTTCAAAAAAGGACCCATTTTCAGCAATATCGTGTTGATTGATGAAATCAACCGAGCACCTGCCAAAACACAAGCAGCACTCTTTGAAGTGATGGAAGAAAGACAAATAACGTATGATGGAACACGTTATCCGATGGAGTTTCCATTTTTAGTGGTTGCAACTATGAATCCTGTTGAGCAAGAAGGAACATATAATTTACCCGAAGCCCAACTAGATCGCTTTCTGTTTAAAATAAAGGTTCACTATCCCGAATTGGATCAAGAAACGGAAATCTTACATCGTTACAAAAACAATATTCAACCACCCAATTTGGATGAAATCAATGCTGTTTTTACCCGCGAAGAAATTCAAAAAGTGCAATCGTTAATTGAGCAAGTTACGATTGAAGATCAATTGGTTCGATACATAGCAACAATCACACACAAAACGCGCAATCACGGACGTCTTTTCCTAGGTGGATCACCGAGAGCATCTCTTTCGATGTTAAAAGCGGCTAAAGCAATTGCGGCTATTCGAGGACGTAATTTTGTTATTCCAGATGATATCCAATATGTTTCAAAACATGTTCTCAATCACCGAATCATTCTAACGCCTGAAGCTGAAATGGAAGGAATAACACCGGAAGATGTGATCCATGAAATTCTTCAAACAATCGAAGTACCACGTTAAATTCTAGGCAATGAAAGGTTGGAAAGCACTTTATTTGACTCGTTTTTTCTTTGTCGCTTGGTCGGTTTTAGCCTTCCTTTTTGTGCTTGCATTCAGTTGGCCTTTCTTTATTTGGGTTGGATTTATTGGAATCATTGCTTTTATCAGCTTATTCTTTATTGATTTATTCCTACTTTATTCCCTCAAAAACCCTCTCGAAATAGAACGAAAAGTGGCGGGTTTACTCAATTTAGGTGATGAAAACAAAATTTTACTAAGCGTAAAAAATCGTTCTCGTTTTCAATTATATGCCGAAATACTTGATTCCTATCCCGAAATTCTCCAATGGAGAGAAAAAAAATGGAAAATTCGTATTGGTAGTGGTGAAAAAATAGACAAAGAATCCACATTTGTTCCCAAAAACAGAGGAGAATACGTTTTTGGAGATATTTGGTATTTTGTTTCTTCCCCCTTAAATCTTGCAAAACGAAAATGGCTTGTTTCGAGTCAACAAATAACGCAAGTGTATCCTTCTATTTTGCAAATGAAAAAATATGAATTGCATGTCTTTCATTCTCAGACTTCTAGTTTAGGACTAAAAAAAGTAAGACGCATTGGCCACAACAATGAATTTGAACAAATAAAAAACTATACACAAGGCGACGACATTCGAACAATCAACTGGAAAGCAACGAGTAAACGCAATGAATTGATGGTGAATCAATACCAAGAAGAACGGTCGCAATCCATCTACTCCATCGTTGATAAAAGTCGCAACATGCAATCTGAATTTGATGAAATGACGATGCTCGATTATGCTGTCAACGCTACCCTTGCTTTTTCTAATATTGCTTTGAAAAAAGGAGATCGAGCTGGACTTATCACGTTTTCAGATAAATTGGGCACACAGCTTTCCGCTGAACGATCTACGGGACATTTACGCCGTATTATTCACTCGCTTTACGGGCAAAAAACACATTTTTTAGAAGCCAATTTTGAGTTACTTTTTGAATCCATTCGGAAGACAGTTAAGACACGATCCCTTTTAATGCTATACACCAATTTTGAAAGCGAATACGCGATGCGTAGAGCGCTTCCGATTTTGAAACGAATCAGTCAACGGCATGTTTTAGTTGTTGTTTTTTTCCAAAACAACGCACTTGAAGAATTAGCGTACCAACCTGTTCAACACATAAACGAGATGTATGAAGCAAGTATAGCCGAACAATTGATCTTACGTAAGGCACGCATTGCAAGTGAATTGAAACAACATGGAATCCAAACTATTTTAACCCGACCAGAAGACCTAACAACAGCAAGTATCAACAAATATTTAGAACTGAAAGCGAAGGGAGTGATCTAGCAATGAATAGGTTAAAAATTAGATTGATTTCTATCTAAAACGTTAGTATTACTTCACAGCCACACGTTCTGTTTCGTAAACTTTGCGTGAAATTTCCAATTTACCGATTTTCAAATAGAATCCACCTGCTCGTTTTTTGGCTGCTTTGGAAGTCCTGAAATCTACATCTTGTTTGATAATCTCGCTGATTTTTGCCGTAACTGGTTTGATTGGATTCTTCATTTCTTCGTAACCAATCATTGCAGTATTTACATTTTCTTGGTTGTATTCTTGTGCAAAAACAGGCTGTGATTGAATCGGTTCACGCATCAATGTTCCCGTTG
>CAYRMV010000142.1:0-8197 GCA_964425255.1 uncultured Flavobacteriales bacterium | reverse complement strand
CAACACCATCAGCAGAGGCTGGTAACGTATTTACTCCAGATGGAGACGGAATCAATGAATCATTTACCTTGATCAATGTTCAAAATGCGGCAACTGTTAACATGGTGATCTTAAACCGTTGGGGAAATGTCATGTTTGACAAAACGGAAATTGGTCAAAGTCCGTCATGGAACGGGAAAGACCAAAACGGGAACAATGTTCCAGAGGGAGTGTATTTCTATAAATATCTAGTTACCGGTGTAAACGGTGACACCGTAGACGGGCATGGCTTCGTGCAAGTGTTACGTAAATAGAACTAGAAATAATCATAAATCAAGCGGAAAAGCGTTCATGAAAATGGACGCTTTTTTTGTGCGAAACAATTCCGTAATTTTGTGAAAAAAAAGATGAACAAAGTCCATTTCCAATCCTTGGGTTTGATTGATTACAAAGAAGCTTGGGATATGCAAGAACGTATTTTTGCTGATTCAATTCAACGTAAAATCGACTTGCGAAACGGAAAGGAAAGTCCAAAAACAGAAAATCACGTTCTCTTTTGTGAGCATCCTCATGTATACACGTTGGGCAAAAGCGGTAGCTTAGACAACTTACTATTAGATGAAAAATCGCTTAACGAGAAGGAAGCAACTTTCTATAAAATTAACCGAGGAGGAGACATTACTTATCACGGTCCTGGCCAATTGGTCGTTTATCCCATTTTAGACTTGGATTACTTTTTTACAGATATTCACAAATACATGCGTTTTCTCGAAGAAGCTGTCATTCTTACCTTGAAAGAATATGGAATTAAAGGAGAACGATTTGATGGATTTACTGGTGTTTGGATCGAACCAGAAACAGAACGGGCGCGTAAAATCTGTGCTATGGGTGTAAAATGCTCTCGTTGGGTTACCATGCATGGCATTGGATTTAACGTAAATAGTGATTTATCTTATTTTAATTACATTGTTCCTTGCGGAATTGACGATAAAGCTGTAACTTCCATGCAACAAGAACTTGGAAAAAAACTCGACTTTCAAGAAGTTTCGGAGGTTTTCAAGGAAAAATTAGCACGTCAATTCGAATTTGAATATGTCTAGATCAACCTCAAAATTGGGAAAACTCATCCGCAAATCACTGCGGTTTTTTGGATTTTTTCTCCTATTTATCTTTGTATCAGTAAACTTGTTTATTCTCCTTTCAGGTAGATTATATCTCTACAAAGGAATTTGGAACACGTATCTCCAAGGAAAAACAGGCCCTGGAATTTACGACAAAGATGTTTTTGCCTCTTCCACAATTGGAGCTGCAGATTCTGTTTACCAATGGAAAAATGTAAACAAATCCAGCCAAATTAATTGGAATCACCCTGATTTTACTTTTTTGAAAAAAAACCAAACCACTTCTTTTTTGGTTTTCAAAGGAGATTCTCTTTTGATTGAAAAATACTGGGGTAATCACCAACAAAATACTGTCTCCAATAGTTTTTCAGCTGCCAAAACCTTTGTCGCTTTGTTGGTTGGAATCGCTTGGAAAGAAGGTAAAATCAACTCATTGGACGATACCGTTGGAAAATATATTCCTGAATTTCAATCCGAGGACAAAAAAGGAATAACCATTCGACATCTGTTGATGATGTCATCGGGTTTAGATTGGGAAGAAAGTGGAAAAAACCCCTTATCGGAAAATGCAGAATCGTATTATGGCTCTGATTTATATGGATTGGTAACCCGACAAAAAGGAATTGAAAAACCCGGAGTAAAATTCAATTACCAAAGTGGAAATTCTCAATTGCTTGCCTACGTGGTAGAAAAAGCAACTGGAAAAGATCTATCTGCTTATGCGCACGAAAAAATTTGGTCTCAGATCGGTACGGAAGCCGACGCATTTTGGAGCTTAGATAAAGAAAATGGTGATGAAAAGGCGTTTTGTTGTATGTATGCTACTTCTCGGGATTTTGGTCGCCTAGGAAAATTAATTTTGCAAGAAGGTATCTGGGAAGGAAAGGAAATTGTACCTGTTGATTTTATGCGTGAAATGGTTCAAAACCCACCAATGACAACGGAAGAAGGAGTTCCCAATCTGCGTTATGGATTACACATTTGGACTTATCACGGTTTGGATACGCCTGTTTACTATTGCCGCGGAATTTTAGGGCAATACATTATTTCGATTCCGTCTGAAAATTTGGTGATTGTTCGCACTGGAAAAGAACGAGCGAAAAATTATGAAATCCCTGAAAACAAGAAAAAAGACGCTGATTTTGTAAAGAAAAATCAAGCGAAAGTTGGGCATCCATCTGACTTATTTGACTATATTTCCCTTGCAAAAAAATACATTCATTAAAGAGAAGCACTACCTTTGTAAGCTTGAAGAAAACAAAAATATGAAAGAAGGGATTTTAGGACCTAAAGTTGAAAATGTTGCTTTTGCTGTCGCGCAAGAAATGGGTGAAGACAATCAACCGATTTACAATGTATATCTAATCAACCTCCGCGATGATATCATGGAAGGAATCATTGTGACAAGTCGTGGATACGGTGTGAACGAAGCTACGGGTGAAAAAATCAACACTTCAACCCTGCGTCATTGCATCGAATTGTTGTTGCCCAACGAAGCTGCTCGCATCGAACCCATCATGGAAGAGGTGTTTGGCTTAACCAATCAGTACTTTTTAAGCTTTTGGGTAAACGACGATATGTACGACAAAAAATTCATTTTCCTTCCCGAATCCATCCAAGAAAAAAACATGAAACTCATTCCACAATTGGGGGTGAAAGGGGTGATGATAATGTGATGATTATTTTTGGACTGTAATTCAGTTGGTTACTCCTTGATCAAACCAAAAGCCCCATTTGTCACAAACTGAGTTCCCGATGGAAAATCCGTTGCATTGCGAACTTCGGTGAAGCCATTTTTGTTTTCGCCGATTGTCACTTCTTTCCGAAGAAAATAATTTGTCCCTTCCTTTTGGTGATCCAAAACAAGTACATAGAACTTGTCGTTCACTTTTACAATCGCATCTTCCGGTAGTGCTAAAGCTGTCATTTGATCGGTAAAAATGGTTCCTTTAACATACATTCCTGGAAGAAGTGCAGGAGCATTCTTCCGATCCGATACATGACCATGAACAGGAATCATTCGCTTACTTCCAGAAATGGTTTTACCGATTAAAGCAACTGTTCCAGAATACTGTTTAGAATCCGAATCGGGAAGCTGAAATGAAATGCGTTGATTGATTCGAATGCGGTTGATGTCTTTCTCAAACAGTTCGAAAGCGAGATGAATATCATCTAAATTCGTAATCTCCAATGCACGAATTTGTGGATCCAAATAACTTCCTTTAGTCACATTTACCGCAGACACATATCCTTCAATAGGTGCAGAAATCTGAGCTATTGCACTGAAATTACCTTGCTCGATCGATTTTAGATTAAATCCAAGTAATTTTAATTTTTCGCCCAAACCTGTCGCCCGAGCGAGAGTTGCTCGGTATTCAGCTTCCGCTTTTAAATACGTTTTTTGAGAACTAACCGCTTCATTGGCTAAATTTTTCTGACGTTCATAGTCTGATTTTAGGTAAGTAACTTGCGCCTTTGCTTCGAGGTAATTTTGCTGTAACTCGATAAAATCAGCATTTTCTATGGTTATCAATCGTTCTCCTTTACGTACAAAATCGCCTTCCAAAACCGAGATATCACGAATATAACCATTCATTACAGCATGCACAATGGCTTTATTTCCTGGAGGAACATCAATATAACCATTTGTTTGTATTTCGCCATTAAATGCATGAATTTGCAAACTATCCAAACGAATTTCTCCTGTTTCCATTTGCTTTTGAGTCAGTGAAACAAATGAATTCAACGATTCATCACTGGCTGTTTTGGTTGATGACGTTCCGCAAGATTCTAAAAAAATTACACTTATCAGAAGTGTAAAAACCAAATAGGTATATTTCATTTTGTTCATTGTTTTAAAGTAAAAATGCGCGTTCAATTTCCAGTTGATTGTAGCGATAAAGTTGTCCGTAATAGGTTTGTTCTAATTCGATCGCTCTTTCTATGAATCGCAAATAATCCATCCAACTGATTTCACCGTTTTGCAAATTTAAGTTGGCTGTCTTCCACGTTTCTTGTACAAGTAATTTTCCGTTGGTTTCAAAAACCGACATGAGATTACTTAATTCCAACTGTTGGGTTTGAATTTCATCCCACTTTTGTTGGCGATTGCGTTCATAAATCATTCGTTCTTGCTGTGTGACTTCAGCCTCCAAACGCGTTGCTTGAATTTTTGCTTTTTGTGCACCATAAAATAACGGAACACTAATTCCACCTTGAATTCCGGGATAAACAATTGCATTAGACTCGTTATTTCTTCCCACAAAATACTGCAAGTGAATATCTGGTAAAAGGGCTTGCTGTTGAACTTTAAGTGCTTGCTCTTGCACCTTTAATTTTTGATTCCACCAAAGACGTTGAATTCCAGATGAGTCTATTTCCAAACCATACTTGGTGTAAGGCAAAGATTCCGTTTCAAATTGTAGATTCGTTTGAGTTAACTGTCTGATCTGGCGTTTAGTCAATTCAATCGAATTCCATGCTGCTTGCTTGCGATTCCTAGCTTCATCCGATAACGACTGAGCTTGAAGCAATTGCAAAGAATTGATTTCTCCTGCCTGATAAGCGAGTTGTGTTTTTTGAAAAAGTTGTCGGTAAAAACTATCGATTTTTTCTGTTAAACGAGCTTGCTGAATCTGCCATTGCAAGTGATTATAAGATTGATACAAACTGAAAAGTACTTGTTTCTTTTGTATTTCTGTATTAATTTTTTGAAGTTCTGTTTGTGCTTCGTTCCATTTTTTCTGCTGAAAATAAACGGTTGGAAAAGCAATCGTCTGTTGTGCTCCAATCACATTCAAAGCACCTCCAGAAGGAGGAAGATTGTTTTGATCTTTGTTGAAATAAAGCATTGTTTTCTCGATATTCCAGCCTGTTTTTTCGAGCATTTTTGCTTGTTCTACTTGTTTTTCAGCCAGTTTAATTTCCAAGTTATTTTTCAACGTCGAATCCACCCACTGTTTGAGTTCCTCTTGCCCAAAAGAAGCAGATGAGAACCCGATGAAAACAAGTAAAGTCAGCATTGAGCCACTGGTAAGAGTCGCATTTTTTTTCGGTTTGTGAAACAAGGTATACAACATCGGAAGAACAAATAATGTGAGTAAAGTAGCAGTGATTAAACCTCCTACCACAACGGTAGCAAGTGGTCGTTGAACTTCAGCTCCAGCGTTGGTCGAAATTGCCATCGGGAGAAAACCTAAAGCAGCAGCAGCGGCAGTCAATAAAACTGGGCGTAAACGTTGTTTTGTTCCTTGTATTACTCGTTCATACAAATCATTCATTCCATGTGCTTCCAATTCTTTGTAGTGCTCAATCAACACAATTCCATTGAGAACAGCAATGCCAAACAGTGCGATAAATCCAACTCCAGCAGAAATACTAAACGGCATATCACGCATGAGCAGTAAAATAATTCCTCCAACGGCTGCAAGCGGAATGGCACTGTAAACCATCAGCGCATCTTTGACTGATTTAAAGGCAAAATACAAGAATAGAAAAATCAAACTCAATGCAATCGGCACTGCGATTAACAAACGATCCTTGGCACTCCGCAAATTTTCAAATTGACCACCATATTGCACTTCATAACCATCCGGAAGATTCAATTGATCGTTGATTTTGGTTTGGACATCGGTAACTACAGATTCTAAATCTCTTCCACGAACGTTCACCCCCACCACAATCCGACGATGTGTTTGATCACGCGAAATTTTCGCTGGTCCTTGTGTGTACGAGATTTCGGCTACTTCGCTAAGTGGAATTTGTCCACCATTCGGAAGTGACACAAAGGTGTTCATCAAATCTTCGAGGTCGTTTCGTTGATCATTTTGAAAGCGAACGACTAAATCAAATCGCTTTTCCCCTTCGTTGACCAAACCCGCAACCGAACCTGCAAAACCCGCCGAAACCAATTGGTTTAAAGATTGAATGTTTAAGCCATATTTCGCAATTTTATCCCGTTTATAGCGAACCGTCATTTGGGGTAATCCAGCTACTTTTTCGACAACAATATCAGATGCTCCAGGAATATCCTGAATCAATCTACGAACTTCTTGTGCTTTATGATTGAGTATTTCAAGATCTTCACCAAAGATTTTGATCGCCAAATCTGCTCGTACACCTGTGATTAACTCGTTAAAACGCATTTCGATAGGCTGAGTAAATTCGTACTCAATCCCCGGAATTTCCTGCAAAGCTGATTTGAATTGATCCGCCAATTCATCTTTCGTTTCCGCACTTGTCCAAGTAGACTTAGGTTTTAATTTAATGATGACATCACTTTCTTCCATCGACATAGGATCGGTTGGAATTTCGGCAGCGCCTATGCGTGAAACCACTTGCTCCACTTCTGGGAATCGTTTCAGAATTTTCTCCATTTTGGTTGTTAGTTCTACTGTATTCGATAGGGTAGTTCCGGTTTTCAAAGCTGGCTGAATGACGAAATCGCCTTCATCGAGCGTAGGAACAAATTCGCCTCCCATTCGGGAAAATAGGGTAAATGAAACAAGGAGTAACAAAGCAGCCAAAGGCAAAACAATTTTCGGTTTCCGAATTACTTTTCGAAGCGCTTTTTCGTAGAACGACTCCCATTTTCCGATCATTCTGGATGAAAAATTGCTATGTTTTTTAGGTGCACGCAAAAACACACTTGAAAGTACAGGCACATACGTAAAACAAAGTAACATCGCTCCCACCAAAGCAAATAAAAATACCAAAGCCATCGGAATAAACATCTTTCCTTCAACCCCCGAGAGCGACAAAATGGGAATGAAAACCAACATAATGATCATTTGCCCAAAGACCGCTGAATGCATCATTTTACTGGCACCTTGAAAAGTTAATTCATCCATTTTAGCTTGTCTTTCCACTTTAGAAATGCCTTGTAATTGAGCATAATTGGCAGTAATTTGGAAAGCAACATATTCAACGATAATCACTGCGCCATCGATGATAATTCCAAAATCGATTGCACCCAAACTCATCAGGTTGGCATCGACACCAAATAGTTTCATTCCCGTAAGAGCAAATAGTAAACAAAGTGGAATCACGGAAGCAACAACCAGACCTGATCGCCAATTTCCCAGCAATAGCACAACGACAAAAACCACAATCAAACAACCTAAAATTAAGTTTTCGGTAATCGTGAAGGTTGTTTTACCAATTAATTCAGAACGTTCCAAAAATGGATTGATCCGAATTCCTTCAGGAAGTTTCGATTGGAGTTCCGCAACGCGTTGGTTCACATCGTCAATCACTTGACCTGAATTTGCGTCTTTGAGCATCATGACTTGCCCCATCACTTTTTCACCTTCGCCATTTCCGGTAATTGCTCCAAAACGAATCGCAAGACCAAAACCAACTTGTGCAATATCGCGAATAAGAATCGGTGTTCCGTTGCGGTTTTCAACTACAATTTGCTCGATATCTGCTAACGAGGTGATTTTTCCTTCTCCCCGAATGAAATAAGATTCATTTTTCTTTTCGATATAACCACCTCCCGAAGTACTGTTGTTGGATTCCAGTGCTGAGAATACTGATTGAACACTTAGGTTCATACTATGTAAACGTTCAGGATCAACCGCAACTTCGTATTGTTTTAGGTATCCACCCCATGTATTCACTTCCACTACTCCTTTTATTCCCGACAAACGTCGTTTGACAACCCAATCTTGAATTGTTCTAAGATCGGTAATTGAATATTTATCTTTGAATTTTGGATCAATTTCAAGGGTGTATTGGTAAATTTCTCCCAATCCTGTTGTGATTGGCCCCATCGTTGGAATGCCCAATTCTGCTGGGATTTTTTCCTGAATTGTCGCCAATTTTTCAGCGATCAATTGGCGGGGAAGATAGGTTCCTAGATCATCCTCGAAAACCACCGTTACAACAGAAAGACCGAATTTAGAAATGGATCGAATTTCCTTTACTCCTGGCAAATTGGCAAACTCGAGTTCAACGGGGTAGGTGATGTATTGTTCTACATCTTGCGTCGACAGATTTTTCGAAGTAGTGATTACTTGCACTTGGTTGTTCGTGATATCCGGAACAGCACCAATAGGAAGTTGCATAAGGGAATAAATTCCCGCTCCAATCAATCC
>CAYRMV010000141.1:0-8314 GCA_964425255.1 uncultured Flavobacteriales bacterium | reverse complement strand
GTGCTTTATTGTATCAGTACAATTCGTTTTTAGATAAAACAAAAAAAAAATATCATGCTTTTAACACAGGAGTTTTGATATATAGTATTTTAAGTTTGGCAATTTTTTTGTTTGGAAATGTAATGTCACAAATTACTCTTAATACATCGATTTATACTTGGCTGATTTATACATGCATTTTAATATCTTTTCACCTTACAATTTTATACCAATGGAAAATTTTGTATTACCAAAAAAAGAACAATGTTAGATCAAGTTGAAAAATTAGATTTTGTTCGCTCGATGCTTTTTACTGTATTAGCATTCTTTGTATTAATCATAACAATTGTAGTTTTTATCTATTCTTCCAGAAAAAAAATCTTAAGACAAGAAATAGACTTACAAAAAGAAATGCTTAATCAAATAATGAATGCAACTGAACAAGAGAGAATTAGAATATCAAGAGACTTACACGATGATGTTAGTTCAAAATTAACAGCTATATCCATGCATGTTTATCTTTTAGGTCAAAATTCTACCCAACAACAAGCACGAGAAAAAATGGCTTCTGATATTTACAATGCCTGTCAAGAATTAATGGAAAGTACAAGACGAATATCTCACAATTTAATGCCTCCAGTTTTAGACAATCTCGGTTTAGATTTGGCAATTGAAGAACTTTGTCAAGAATATAACAGTTTAAATTCTATTAAAATTAATTATACGAACATTTCTGGTCAAGATTTCTTTTCAAACTTATCAAAAGAAAATCAAATTCACCTGTTTAGAATAATTCAGGAACTCATTACAAATTCAATAAAACACGGAAAAGCTAATGAAATTAATTTGAATTTCGAAATTTCGAAAAATGACAAAAAATTACTATTTTGCGATAATGGAATTGGATTTCAATCTAAAAAATTTCAAAAATCAAAAGGTCTAGGTATCAAAAACATTATTTTAAGAGCAGATATCATTCATGCAGTAATTGACTTTGAGCAAAGGAATGAAAATGGTTTTTGTTTTAAGTTAACTTTCTAATTATGACGCCTATGATAAATATTGCTATTATTGATGATGAACAATTCGTAAGAAAAGGGATATCATTAATTCTTAATCATGAACCTAATTTCCATGTTCTTTTCGAAGGTGAAAATGGTCATGATTTACTTTCTTTTTTAGATAACAACTCAGATCACCCAGATATTATTCTTTTAGATATCAGAATGGCTGGCTTGAATGGTGTAGAAACTACTAAACTAGTCTCTTCAAAGTTTCCTCTCATAAAAATTATTATACTTTCCTCATTAGTTTCGAATCATTTAATTGAACAGTTAACTTTTTATGGTGCATCAGCTTATTTGGCAAAAAATTCAAACCCTAAACTTGTAGTTGATATTATAAATCGGGTTTTCGAAAATGGTATATATTTTGATCCAAACATGATGAAAGTAATTGTTTCAATGAAAAGTCTGAAAAACAATCAATCCACTAAAACATTTTGTGAATTATCAGACAGAGAAATTGAGGTCTTAACTTTAATTTGTTCACAATTCAACACAAAAGAAATCGCTGACAAGCTATTTTTAAGTGAACGTACTGTAGAAGGTCATCGTAAACGAATGTTAGAAAAAACCAATTCGAAAAATGTTGTTGGGCTTATTGTATGGGGTATTAAAAATCAAATTCTTTTTCTTGAATAATTAGTATCATTTTTTATAAATCTCCTTTTATTCATTGAAAATGTTTCTTTGTTTTTTAATTAGGAAATTAATAACCTCCTAATCTGATTTGTCTTGTTACTTGATAGTATTCAGTTTAATAAATTTATTTCAACCTTCTTTTAGATCAACATTTTTCTACATTTATTCTGGGAATTTTATCTTATTGAAAATATGAACATTAAATGATATTATTTTTTACAGCAAAAATGGCAAGGCCTACTGATTTTTTAACACCAATTTTTTTTAGTAATGATTTTCGATATGACTCAACAGTATACGGAGACAAAAATAATTTTTCTGCAATTTGAATATCTGTTAGTTCAAAACATATCTCTCTAAGTATTTCTATTTCTCGAGTGGTAAGTTGTACATCTAAATCAAATTGATGCTTGATTTTACCTTTTTTTAGTAAAGATTGAATAAGCTCAATTGACCAAATTTCATTCAAATAATACCCATCTCTTTCTACATCAATAATTGCATTTGTCATTGTTTCAACACATGAATCCTTTGTTATATAGCCTCTCCCTCCATAAAGTATTGCTGTTTCAATATATTTTTTGGATATATGATTTGTTAAAAACAAAACAGAAGTATTCGCATAAAGCGTATTCACTTCAATGCAGGCATCTAATCCATTTTTGTTAGGCATATCTATATCCATCAATATGACATCTGGTATACTTGTTGAAGTTTTAAGTTTTTCTAGCACTTCATTTCCATCTTGTGCATCAAAAAGAACTTCAAATTCTAATTTACTTTCAAGTATTAATTTTAATCCTTGTCGTATCATAGGATGATCATCAACCACTGCAACTTTTATTTTTTTTTTCATAAAAATATGATTTCTTACTATGATAGCACTTAAATTAAAAATCAAAATTTAAATCTTTCTTCTAAATGAAACGAATTAATTTAAAGTGTAATTTAGGTGTAACAATAATTGCCTTTTATTGATATTATTTTTTAAGCTTCTCAAAAATAGAGAATTAATCTTAGGTAATTTTTTTAATTCATTTAATTTGATCTTTTTACATGATAATTCCCTGTTTTCAGGGGTTGTTAATTGTTGGGTTACACTTTAAATTTGTTTATAATAAGGATTGATTCCAATATGTTATTTTATATTTTTTCATGCGTTGAAAAACATAATTGGCTTTCCAGAAAATTAAAATATTATGGCAAATTTATTTTATGACAATCAATCAAATTTTCACTTTTCATTTCTAGGTAAAGAAGTTAAATCTTTGGAAATTAATGCGGTGAAAGATAAAATTTCACCTTTAAAACCAGATAGCTTTTGGTCAACATTAGGGTGGTTAGATGATTCTCCTTTCATCTATAAAGGTGTCATTGAGTATTCTGAAATTGGAAATATAAAATCAAAAGGTGCAACTGGTAAAATTGTTTCTGAACTAAAAGGTATACATCCTGAGATCGAAAAATATCCGCTGGTAGAAAGATATATTAATTTTGATAAAACAGATTTAGGTAATGCAGATCCACAAAAAAAAATTAGACTGGATTTGTTTTTAGAACAAGATGAAGCTGCTGTTGTTTACATTCAGCATTCAAGTACATCTAACTTCAATGAAGATGATGCTGAAATCGAATTTATTTTAGCTAAGGAAACTATTCAAGAATCTGAAATAAATAAAGTTCAACAAACCTATGAAATACCTAATATTTTAGCTATTCTTAATGAATTTAAACTAAGTGATTCGATCGAATTGAACAGTTTAGAACCTTCTAGCTTTATTGTGAAAGTTTTAACTTTCAAAAGAGGATTAGGTACTGCAACAAAATTATTCAAACAGAGTATTAAATCAATTAGTCAATCTATGGGCGCTGATTTTTTAGAAAAAGTTGGAGAAGAAAAGTATAATCTAATCGTTTTCAATGCTGAAACAGTTAATCAGGACCCACTTTTAGGTGGTACTTTTGAGAACATTGAATCGTTTAATCAATTAAAAAAAGGTGTTAAAACTTTATTTCTAATACACGGTACTTTTTCTAGTACCTCAAATACATTTCATCATCTTAATGTAAAAAAGTCAAATAATGAATCTTTTCTTCAGAAACTACTTCGTGATGGAATTTATGAACAAATAATTGCTTTCGACCATCCTACGATTTCTGCAAATGTTCATGATAATATCAGTTATATGCTCGAAAATTTCATGATTGGTAGGCCTTTAAACCAAACACCAATTGATATTTTAGCATGTAGCCGTGGTGCCATTTTTGCTCAAGCACTTTGTAATTCGGTTAAAACAAAAGATGTATTCGATATAAAAAAAGTATATTTATTCTCAGCTGCTAACGGTGTTAATTACTTTAATACAGCTGAAAATATTTGTAATTTCTTATCTGTCTGGAAAAAAGTTGCTTCGGGTCCCTTTTTAAAAGTCGTTTTATCACTTACTGAATATTCAGCAAGATTTTTTATCGAACTTCCTGGTTGTCAACAAATGAAACCAGATAGTGAATCACTTAAGGCTGTTCTAAACAATGAAATACATAATAATGAAACAAAGTTTTATTTGTTTATCTCAGATTGGAAATATATTAATTCTAGAGGTAGGTTTTTTAAACGATTTGGTGCTTTGATAATTGATTTTACTATATCAAAAATTCTGGGTGAAAAACATGATTGGGTAGTTGGTTGTGATTCTCAAAACAAAGTACCTAAAAACGCAATTATATCACAAACCATTTATCTTGATTCAATGCATTGTAAATATTTCGATTTAGAATACACTATCCCAAATTCAGTTCACAATGATTTAAAAAAATTAATGACCGAATAATTTAAAAATTCTATTTGAATACATAAACCGATAAAATCGAATTAATTCATCTTCAAACAAATTGATTTTAATCGCAATCATATTTCCTTGGTTATCGTTTTTACTAAGAGGAAAAGTAATCTCATTTCTTGTATGCTTAATTCTTCATTTCACTTTGATCGGTTGGCTTCCTGCATCAGTTTGGGCAATGATATCTTTGTGTGATGATAAAAATGAAAAACGCTTCAAAAAAATAGAATCTAAGTTGCATAAATAGTTCTAAAACCTTATCACTTCATTAGCTCCTTGACCATGTTCATAGTTTCTTATTTTTACTATTTTCCCTCCTTCATTTTTCGGCTGCCTACTCTTCCCAAACCGCTTACTCAACTTCGGAGCGGTATAACCTACTAAAAGCAATAAACCAACCGCAGCCGCTTGTGTTAGAATAGCTTGTCGTTGTTGGTCGTGTTCTTCTTGGGTTATTTCTTGGTTATCGAGTTGGTTTTGGAGGTCTTCCAGTTGTTGCATGTACTGACTGCCAATCAAAACAACGCTTGCGGCATCGGTACCCGTTTCGATACCCTGCACGATGAGCGTCATTTGTGCACCCTTGGCACTTGTTTGAGCAAGTTTCAAGACCGAATTGGCTATTTTTCCTGAAACAAAAGCACCCGAAACAAGATCAATCACATCTAGCATCGTTTCGGTATTCCACGAAAAAGTCTCGTGTTTAATCCGGTCGTGGATGCGCATACCCGCTGCCGTAGCGCCACTTACTCCTGCCACAAAAAGAAGACCAGCACCAAGAGGAGCTAAGGGAGTAAAGACCAATACCAAGCCCAAAATTCCTGCAATCGTTCCGAGTAGAGAGGCTTGCTATCCCGTCCGAAGAAACTTTTCCCCAAATCTTTTTATAATCCATTTGTTTTAGATCAAATCTATTAATTTTGATTTGAATCTTCTCTGATCCTTACTTTTCGGAGAGTCTTTCAATAACCTTTTCGTCTATTACTTCAGTTCCGTCTTTCAATAATAAAGCATCTAAGTATTGTGCCATTTTTAATAATATTTTCGCTGACTTTATGTCAAGATTTTTTTCAATTGATATGCTAACTCTTTTATCAGAATCGCTAAAAATGATTATTACATCCGATATTCTTCCTGAAATATTTTTTAAATACACTTTTTTTTTATTTAATGAATACAACACTCTTTCTTTTGCCCAATCAGGAACTTTATCAATATTATCCAACGCATCCCTTCCTTCAAGAGTGTCCTCATACCAAAGAAAATAATCTTTATATTTTTGAATAAAATCTAGCCAAAGATTGTAATCTACGTTATCTATATTTGTTTGATTTGTTAATTCATACTTGTTTTTAGCTATTGTTATAATATCATCTCGTTTAATTTTCATATAATTCTATTTTATAAAGTCTTCTAATGCTTTTATTTCAAAGTTTATCAAAGGATTAGTAGAATTCAATTTACTCAACCAATTTTTTTCCAGTGATTTGGTAATATTTTTCTTTGGCATATAAATATGTATTGAAGCGCTGTTAATGTACATAATTTTATGGTTACTTTGTATTCCTTTTGTCGGATTCAATCCATCATTCAAAAAACCAATATTCTTCTTTATTGTTGCAGATGCTAACCACTTATCAACATCGTTCAATGTTGTTGTTTTCATAGATACTGCTACATCAGCAAAAATCTGATTTCCTACTTCTGTACCTTGAAAAAAATCAACACCTTTGAAATTCGAAGATATATCTTTTGTATGAAACCATCCATCACTTTTTTTGTATCGATAATCTCCCATGATCTCTTCAAAAAAACTTCGTTCTTCAAGCATTTCATTTACAGGAGATTTGGTTTCCCACTTTTCATCAATTGCTTTTTGTTTTTCTTTAGCATTTTTTTCTTTGAATTCATCTAGTTTACTTTTCGGCTGCCTACTCTTTCCAAACCACTTACTCAACTTCGGAGCGGTATATCCCACCAAAAGCAATAAACCAACCGCAGTCGCTTGTGTTAGAATGGCTTGTCGTTGTTGGTCGTGTTCTTCTTGGGTTATCGAGTTGGTTTTGGAGGTCTTCCAGTTGTTTCATGTATTGACTGCCAATCAAAACAACATTTTGCTGTTATTTGATAGAACTTCCAGTAAAGTTTTCGATACCAATTTCCCTTTTACTTTCAAGTTTTAGATTTTCTGTTTATTCAAAAGAGATAGATTAACTGATCAAAGCATATCTGAAGATGATAATGTCGATTTTTCAAGTTGGTGAATCAATCAAGAAAATGAGTAATAGAAGTTTTACTTCAAATTCTAGTACCTATTATTACATTTTGATTAAAATATCTAATTGAATACGATTTCTAATTCGTTGAATAATGGTTGCTCTATTGCTGTATTTCTCTTGATAAATGATAATTTGAAATCTTTCTCTGAAAAAGAATAATACATAATTCCGTCATATAAACTATTTCTAAGCTCAGCTTTTTTTTTGAAAAAATTTTCTATTTCAACCAATTCAATTTCATTTGCCAATTGAATCCCAACTTTTTTTATCTTATCATTAAGTTTCATGATCGAAATTGCTTTATAATCGGGATCTATTGGAGACAAGAAAAATTGATTTCCTATTTGCTTTTTCACCAAGCCAATTTTTGAAAAAGTATCAACTGATGAAAAACAACTAATTATATTTATTATGTTTAATATTCTATTCATGGCAATATTTTATATGACTTTATTTTTGTTTTTGCAATTGGGCTGTAGAATTGATTTCCACCCCCATCAAATATTTTACCTGATCCGTTCCAATCCTCAATATTTGCGGTTTTGGTATTAAGAAAATCTACATTATCAGCTAATGTTATTTGAACCTTTACACGTCCGTCCAATGCGATTTGATTTATATCTCCAATCCCTAATTTACTTACGTCTTCATCTAAATTGTCAAAAAAGTATTGACCAAAATAAGGCTCTCCATTTGCATCTAACTTACACATTTGATACATTATGTCATCCTCTTTCTTTATTACATTGATTACGGGGGAATCAAAGTCAATTCCTCTAAGTTCGTTAACATTAAAGTTGGGGTCAAAGCTTTTGTAAAAATTCTCCGCTTTTATGAATAACTCTTTTTGAGCAGTCGTAAAAGTAGAATTTACAAATTCCAAGAAATTCTTTATTGGATACTTAGGCTCTTTGCCCGCCCCACTAACCTCACTCAAAGAACTTCCCCCAAAGTTATCACTTTTTTCTGAATTAGTAATATCTTCTCCTTCACTTTTCGGCTGCCTACTCTTCCCAAACCGCTTACTCAACTTCGGAGCGGTATAACCTACTAAAAGCAATAAACCAACCGCAGCCGCTTGTGTTAGAATAGCTTGTCGTTGTTGGTCGTGTTCTTCTTGGGTTATTTCTTGGTTATCGAGTTGGTTTTGGAGGTCTTCCAGTTGTTGCATGTACTGACTGCCAATCAAAACAACGCTTGCGGCATCGGTACCCGTTTCGATACCCTGCACGATGAGCGTCATTTGTGCACCCTTGGCACTTGTTTGAGCAAGTTTCAAGACCGAATTGGCTATTTTTCCTGAAACAAAAGCACCCGAAACAAGATCAATCACATCTAGCATCGTTTCGGTATTCCACGAAAAAGTCTCGTGTTTAATCCGGTCGTGGATGCGCATACCCGCTGCCGTAGCGCCACTTACTCCTGCCACAAAAAGAAGACCAGCACCAAGAGGAGCTAAGGGAGTAAAGACCAATACCAAGCCCAAAATTCCTGCAATCGTTCCGAGTAGGGA
>CAYRMV010000140.1:0-8479 GCA_964425255.1 uncultured Flavobacteriales bacterium | reverse complement strand
CGATTAATCGCGCCTCAACTTCGTTTTGACACGATGCTTCGCAGATAACGAAAACTTCGTTTTTCATTGAAAAGCCAGTGTTCTTGCGGGCATAGCGGTTGCTTATCCGTTACGCAACCCCTTTTCTATTTTAGTTGTTTTACTATCGTTGAAAACAAAAAAAGAGCATCTCGTCGAAACGGATGCTCTAGTTTTATTCTGTATTATTCTATTAATCAGCCAAAAGATTGCGCGAGATAACGATTTTCTGAATTTCAGAAGTTCCTTCGTAAATCTGTGTGATTTTTGCATCACGCATCAAACGCTCAACGTGGTATTCTTTTACAAATCCATAACCACCATGAACTTGAACTGCCTCAACCGTTGTGTCCATCGCTACTTTAGAAGCAAACAATTTCGCCATCGCTCCTGATTGATCGTAGTTTCTACCAGCGTCTTTGTCAGCTGCAGCACGCCAAACCAACAAACGAGCAGCATCAATTTCTGTTGCCATATCCGCTAATTTGAACGCGATTGCTTGGTGCTTGTAGATTTCTTTCCCGAATGCTTTGCGCTCTTTGGAATAGGCAACTGCCAATTCATAAGCACCAGCTGCGATTCCTAATGCTTGAGAAGCAATTCCGATACGACCTCCTGAAAGTGTTTTCATGGCAAATTTGAATCCAAATCCATCTTCACCAATGCGATTTTCTTTCGGAACTTTCACGTCGTTGAACAACAAAGTGTGTGTATCACTTCCACGAATTCCTAGTTTATCTTCTTTTGCTCCAACGATGAAACCATCCATTCCACGCTCAACGATGAAAGCATTAATTCCACGGTGACCCGCTTCTACATTTGTTTGAGCAATAACCAAGTAAATAGATGCTGAACTTCCATTCGTGATCCAGTTCTTCGTTCCATTCAACAAATAGTGATCACCCTTGTCGATAGCAGTCGTGCGTTGCGAAGTTGCATCCGAACCTGCTTCAGGCTCAGACAAACAAAAAGCACCGATTTTTTCCCCTTTTGCAAGTGGAACAAGGTATTTCTGTTTTTGCTCTTCTGTACCAAATTTTTCTAATCCCCAACAAACAAGTGAGTTGTTCACAGACATACAAACGGATGTGGATGCATCAATTTTTGAAATTTCTTCCATGGCCAAAACATACGAAAGTGTGTCCATTCCACCACCTCCATACTTGGGATCTACCATCATTCCCATGAATCCTAGTTCACCTAATTGCTTGATTTCTTCAGCAGGAAAACGTTGGTCACGGTCGCGTTCAATCACGCCAGGTTTCAAAACATTTTGAGCAAAATCTCTTGCTGCATCACGAACAGCTTTGTGTTCTTCCGTTAATTCGAAATCCATATTTCTATTTGTTAATTATTCATTAAGTAATTGGTTGTAAAATTACATTTATTATTTTAAATTTCCACTTTCTTTCATCTATGGAAACAAGCAAAATTATCGGATTAATGTCCGGAACTTCACTCGATGGGTTGGATATTGCATATATCTTCTTTCAAAAAGATGCCAAAAACCACTGGAATTTTGATTTAAAAGCATCCAAAACAATTGCCTATCCAGACGAAATAAGCGAACTTTTACAACAAGCCATTGACTTAAATGCTCAACAATTATTTGGTCTAGATGTTCAATTAGGTGAATTTATGGGCAAGGCAGTTGATTCTTTTTGCACCGAATTTTCCATTGATCGTACTGAAATAGATGCCATTGCCTCGCATGGTCACACCGTTTTTCATCAACCAGATAAGCGTTTTTCGATTCAAATTGGTTCGGGTACTGCCATTGCAGTTGAAACAGGTATTCCTGTGATTTCTAATTTCCGATCAAAAGATGTTTATCTCGGAGGTCAAGGCGCACCTTTGGTTCCAATAGGTGATTTTCATTTGTTTCGCAACGATGCGGAAGCATTTTTAAACATTGGTGGAATTACGAACGTGTCTTTTTTGAAAGATGGTAAAATGAACGCCTTCGACATTTGTCCGGGGAATTTACCCTTGAATAAATTGGCTCACAACAAAGCCTTGAAATATGACCCAAACGGTGATTTGGCTCGTAGTGGCGACTTGAATTTTTTCTTGCTCGACTTGTTAAATGATTTGCCTTACTATCAAATTGAAGGACCAAAATCATTGGGGGTTGAGTGGCTAGAACAAGCGTTTTATCCGTTGATTAAATTTGATCGAGAGATAGAAAATAATTTACGAACGGTAGTTGAACATCTTGCCATTCAGGTTGGTAACGTTTTGAATCGAGAGAATCTGAAAACGGTTTTAATCACAGGGGGTGGAGCACATAATTCCTTTTTAATTGAACGAATTCAACATTATTTTCAAGGGGAAATTCGTATTCCAGCAAAAGAAATTTTAGAATTCAAAGAAGCCATTATTTTTGGATTTTTAGGAGCCTTGTATTTGGCTAAAGAACCAACTAGTTTGAGTAGTGTAACAGGTGCACAATATGATTCAATTGGTGGAGTTTTTCATCTTCCATAAAACAGAAGCCAACATCTAATTCGGAAAACACGATTGCCAAGGAAAGAAGAAATGAACTCAGGTGGATAGTTCTGATAAGTTTATTACTTTTGCTGAGCTGAAATAAAAGGAAAGAGCAATTTCTTTTCTTCATGTATAATTGAATTGAACTAAGATGAAAGATTTACTCGAAAAATTCGAGCACAAAAGACCAGAGATCGTTTTCGAATGGAAAGATGCTGAAACGGAAGCAGAAGGTTGGGTAGTTATCAACTCGTTGCGCGGTGGTGCAGCAGGTGGTGGTACTCGAATGAGAGCTGGTTTAGATAAACGAGAAGTTGAATCACTTGCAAAAACAATGGAAGTGAAATTTACTGTCGCTGGACCTGCTATCGGTGGAGCTAAATCTGGAATCAATTTTGACCCAAAAGACCCAAGAAAAGAAGGTGTTTTACGTCGTTGGTATGCTGCAGTGACGCCTTTGTTGAAACATTATTATGGAACGGGTGGCGACTTGAATGTGGACGAAATTCATGAAGTGATTCCGATGACAGAAGACTGTGGTGTTTGGCATCCACAAGAAGGGGTTTTTAATGGTCATTTTCAACCAAGAGAATCACAAAAAATCAATCGCATTGGTCAACTTCGTCAAGGAGTATTGAAAGTGATTGAAGACACGAATTATTCCCCTGATTTATCACGCAAACTCGTTGTTGCTGATATGATTACTGGGTTTGGAGTTGCTCAATCTGTGAAACATTATTACGATTTGTGGGGTGGATCCATCGAAGGGAAAAAGATACTTGTTCAAGGATGGGGAAATGTAGGTTCTGCTGGAGCATATTATTTGGCGCAACAAGGCGCAAAAATCGTTGGAATCATTGACCGAGTAGGCGGATTAATCAACGAAGAAGGATTTTCCAAGGAAGAAATTCGCTCGTTGTTTTTGAATAAAAATGGGAATGAGTTAAATCACCCAAATATGCTTTCTTTCGACGAAGTAAATGCCAAAATTTGGGATGTGAAAGCAGATGTTTTTATTCCATGTGCAGCTTCTCGTTTGATTACACAAGATCAATTAAACCGCATGATTCAAGCAGGAATGGAAGTGATTTCAGCAGGAGCAAATGTTCCGTTTGCGGACAAAGAAATTTTCTTCGGTCCGATAGCTGAACAAGCAGATAATCACATTTCTGTAATACCAGATTTCGTTTCTAATTGTGGTATGGCTCGTGTTTTTGCTTATTTAATGAGCAATGACTTGAAAGAATTAACAGATCAGGGGATTTTTGAAGATACAAGTCAAATTATCAAAAACGCCTTGCAAAAAGCACACGAAAAGAATCCGTCCAAAACGGGAATCGCGAAAGCTGCTTTTGAAATCGCATTGAAACAATTGGTATAATTCTGACATTAGGTTTATGGAAATTACACTTTTAATTATTTTTATTTTAGGGTATGTTGCAATTACGATGGAACATACGTTTAAAATTGATAAGCTTGTTCCTGCTTTGTTAATGATGGCCCTTTCTTGGGCTGTGATTGCTTTAGGTATCGGAGATGTTACTTCTTGGTTTGACCCACATTCGAGTGAACTCTTGAATATAGCTGCAAATAGCCACGAAGAGAAAGCACATTTGTTGGAATCAACATTACTACATCATTTTGGAAAAACAGCCGAAATATTGATTTTCTTGATGGGAGCTATGGCGATTGTTGAGATGATCGATCACTTTGAAGGATTTTCTAGCATTAAAAATATCATTAAAACTAAGAGTAAGCGATCATTGCTGTGGATTGTTTGTGGTCTTGGTTTTGTTTTATCTGCAATCATCGATAATTTAACAGCTACCATTGTTTTAATTTCAATTTTACGAAAATTAGTTTCGAATCAAGAAGATAGAATGTGGTATGCAGGTTTTATTATCATTGCGGCAAATGCAGGTGGAGCATGGACTCCAATTGGAGATGTTACCACAACGATGCTTTGGATGGCAGGTAAAGTTTCAACAGCTAAACTGGCTACTTCATTGAGTTTACCATCGATTGTCAATGTAATTGTTCCGCTAATGATTGGATCGTTTATGTCGCAATTTAAAGGGTCTCTTGATGCTGTTGTGGATGAATCAAAAACGAATAAATATGGTGGATTCATGTTGGTATTAGGTTTGCTATTGATCGTTTTTGTTCCTGTTTTCAAAACAATAACCCATTTGCCACCATATATCGGAATGATGCTGTCACTTTCTATTTTCGCCGTTGTAGGGGAAGTTCTGAGTAATAGAGCACTAAAATTAACCTACGGAGGAGGAGATATGATGGAAGAAAATCATGGTCATGGACCAACTTTAAAAGCATTGAGCAAGATAGAAATGCCCTCTGTTTTGTTCTTTTTAGGGATTTTAATGACCGTTGCAGCAATGGAATCAATGGGAATGATATTTGGCTTTGGTCAAGTGGTAAGCAATTCAATTCCAGAAAATTTGTTTGTTACCTTATTGGGGGTTTCATCAGCTGTAATCGACAATGTTCCCTTGGTTGCGGCTTCCATCGGAATGTTCCAAGAGGCACCAGATGCAAACATTTGGCACTTCATTGCCTATGCAGCTGGAACTGGTGGAAGTATGTTAATTATTGGCTCTGCAGCTGGAGTTGTTGCCATGGGAATGGAAAAAATTTCATTTTTTTGGTATTTCAAACGTATTTCTTTGCTAGCTTTACTTGGTTATTTAGCTGGAATAGGTGTTTTTATAATCATGCACTAAGCATAAAAAATCAATTTTAACGTTCAATTAAGTATGAGTTTTAGTTATTTGTTACAAATGGAGGTAGAGACTACCGAAAAAGTAGGAGTTAAAGAAGTTCCTATCATGGATATCATCAATAAATCCAATGAAGGTATTGGTTGGGTAATCAACTTGTTTTTACTTCTCATGTTGGGCTATGTTGTTTTTGTTTTCGTAGAACGCTATTTGGCTTTGAAAAAAGCTTCCAAAGAAGAAAAAGATTTACTTGAAAAAATCAAAGGATATTTGACAGAAGGTAAAATCGATCAAGCTAAAGATACATGTGCTCGTTCGGATAGTCCTTCTGCTAGAATGCTTGAAAAAGGAATTAATCGTTTGGGAAAACCATTGGAAAGTATTTCTGCTTCGATTGAAAGTACAGCCAAATTAGAAATTCTTCGTTTGGAACAACGTTTGAGCTTTTTGGCAACTGCTGCGGGTGCTGCTCCTATGATCGGATTCTTGGGAACTGTGATTGGTATGATCATCGTTTTCATTGACTTGCAAAATGCAGCTGCTTTGGAGTTGAAAATCATTGCTCCGGGTATCATGACCGCAATGGTTACGACAGTTGCAGGATTGGTGGTTGGTATCATTGCTTTCATGGGATATAACTATTTGGTGGCTCGAATTGGTAAAATTGTGTACCAAATGGAAAATGCCGCGTTAGAATTCATGGATTTGTTGAATAACCCAGGGAAATAAGAAAAGCACATGAATTTAGGTTCTCAAAATAAAATTAAAATCGAAGGAGGAATGTCGTCCATGACTGACTTGGTGTTCCTCTTGTTGATTTTCTTCATCATCATGAGTTTGATGTCGAATCAACATACACCGATTGATTTGCCAAAACCAGGGGAAGAAATTCCGAATGTTCAAGATCCGATTCCAACCGAATTGGTAATTACGGAAGATAACAAGTACTTTCTTGTACCTGGCGAAACGGAAAAGGATGCACGTGAATTAACCGATGAGTTCAAACAAAAAGTGATGGCTCAAGTAGAAAGTTCTCAAAAAATGAAACTTAAAATATCCGGTCACCGTAATGCTGATTATGATGCAGTATTTCAGGCTTTAGCACTAGCTTCTGCAAACGGCTGGGAACCTGCATTGGCATTTAAAAACTAAGGCAATGAACAAGCGTATTCCCATAGCAGATAAATTAGATGTTCGAAAAGCCATTGTGGCTTCGATTCTGTTTATGATCACGTTGTTGATTGTGCTTTGGGTGCTCAAATACGAAATGGCAGATCCTCCACCAAAAGATTACATTCTTCCTGCACAAATGGATTTAGAAGTGATTAATTTGAAGGAGTTTCAGGTTCAAAAAGGAGGAGGTGCTGGTCGTCCATCGGATGCTAAGGTAGATCCAAATCCACCTAAAACGGTTGAACAGGTTTTAACCAACCCAAAATCTTCCCGTACAACCAATTCTGGAAAAGGAAAAATTACGAATACCAACAAATCGGATGCTGAAGCTACATCACCTGTCAAGTCAGATAATCCTTTCGGACAACAAGGTCGTGGTGAAACAGATGGTCCCGGAAAAGGTAAAAAAGGCCTAGGACCAGATACAGGCCCGGGAGAAGGAGAGGGAGGAACAGATACCAAACCACGTATTCGTTTGAATGACCCAAATTCGGATGAGATTTACACCAATGTAAACGTTACTATTCGTGTCAAAGTTACCATAAATGCAAATGGAGATGTTGTTAAAGCGATGAATATTTCTTCTGTTACAACAACTACAGATCAACGCTTGATTAATCAGGTTTTGGAATTGGTGAAACAACAGGCAAAATACAATAAAAAACCCAACGCTGCTTTAGAAGAAGCGTACATAACAGTAAAATTAGGGCCTAGATAATGACATACCAAGAAGCGGTTCATTGGCTTTTTTCTCAGTTTCCCGTTTATCAGCAAATAGGCAAGAAAGCCTACAAGCCAGATTTATCCAATACTTTAGTACTTTGTGCTACTTTGGAAATTCCTTTTCAAGAACTTACGTGTATACACGTTGCAGGAACAAATGGAAAAGGCTCCACAAGTAATTATTTGGCTTCTATTTTAACCGAAAACGGAGAGCGAGTAGGTTTGTTTACTTCTCCACACATAGTTGATTTTCGAGAACGAATTCGATGCAATGGAGAAATGATCTCAGAAAAAGAAGTCATCGACTTTTGCTTACGAGTTCAACAGGCAAAATGGGAAATTTCACCTTCATTTTTTGAAATTACTTGGTGCATGGCATTGGAATTTTTTTTAGCTCGTGCCTGTACGATTTCTGTTATTGAAACGGGTTTGGGTGGAAGACTAGATTCAACCAACATCGTCACCCCAATTTTGTCCATCATCACCAACATCGGATTGGATCACAAAGATATCTTAGGCGATACCAAAGAATTGATTGCTGCCGAAAAAGCAGGGATTATAAAATCGAATTGTCCAGTCTTGATAGGTGAACGAGATGCGAAAACAGAAAATGTATTCAAACAAAAAGCGCAACTGGAAAAAACGAACATTTATTTTTCGGATGAATTTAGTTTTGATTCGTATCAACTTTCTGAAGGCTATCCAAGAATAAACGAACACACCGTTCGCGCAGCCGTATCTTTGTTAAATCAACAAGGGTTTGATATTAATGAAAAGTCAATCCAAAATGGATTTTTGCACACAAAACGAAATACAGGTTTCTTTGGACGTTTTCAGCTTATTCAAAAACAGCCATTGACCATAATCGATGTGGCTCACAATTGTGAAGGGATCCAAGCGCTTTTGAATACATTAAAACCCATTCAACAGGGAAAGTTGTTTGTTTTGTATGGTACAAGTTCAGACAAAGACATTTCCTCCATTCTTCGACTGTTTCCAAAAGAAACTCGATTTATTTTTACGGAATTTTCGAATTCACGATCTGCAACGATCGAACAATTGGAACAAGTGAGTAGTGAACTTGGAATAAAAGGTACTTTTTTTAAAAATTTTTCTGACGCATACTCATTTTCTCAACAGATTGTTAATAAAGAAGATACCTTGGTTTTAACAGGAAGTTTCTTTTTGATTAGTGATTTTTTTTAATTTTTTTTTGAAAAACGCTTGCAGATACAGAAAAAGTCTCTATCTTTGCACTCGCAATCAGGAACACAACGGTGTCCACATCGAAAGAAAAGATTGAATATGGGAGATTAGCTCAGCTGGTTCAGAGCACC
>CAYRMV010000139.1:0-8607 GCA_964425255.1 uncultured Flavobacteriales bacterium | reverse complement strand
GAGGCTATGATCCATACAGTACAAGTAAGGCATGTGCTGAATTAGTAACTCGATCCTTTAATCGTTCGTTTATTGGTGAAAATGCATTTTGCAGTTTTACAACCGTTCGAGCAGGAAATGTAATTGGAGGTGGTGATTTTTCTGATAACAGAATCATTCCCGATTTTGTCCGCTCAATACAGCAAGACAGCGTTTTAGAATTACGCTATCCACACGCGGTTAGACCTTGGCAACATGTGCTCGAACCGCTTTTTGGATATTTGAAATTAGGTGTTTTAAAAGCAACCAAAGTCAGAGCGCTCAAGGATGCATATAATTTTGGGCCTGAGGAAAAAGATCAAATTGAAGTGGTTCAGTTAATTGAAACTGCAATTTCCTATTTGAACAAGGGAGAATATCGAACTGTTGACGAACAATCGCTTCACGAAGCAGGGCAACTTCGTTTGAATATTGATGCTGCAAGGAGTGATTTGAATTGGAAACCGATTTATGATGCTGAAAAAGCAATTCAACTTTCAATGGACTGGTATTTTTCATCTGATAAAAAGAATACCACACGAGAACAAATAAAAAATTACAGGGATGCGTTTGAAGGAAACTGACATCGAAGGCTGTTTTTTGGTTGAATCAACTGCTTTTTCAGATGAGCGGGGATGGTTTTCACGTTTGTTCTGTCAAGATACGTTGAGAAAAGAAGGTATTGATTTTGAAATCAAACAAATCAATCAATCTTTTAATGCAAAGCAATTTACATTTCGAGGCATGCACATGCAAATGCCACCCTACTCAGAAACAAAAATTGTTCGTTGCATTTCAGGTTCTGTGCAGGATTTTGTGTTGGATTTACGTAAAAATTCAAACACGTTTCTAAAAAGTATACAATTCAATTTAACAGCAGAAAAACATGAGTTTTTAATAATCCCAAAAGGGCTAGCACATGGTTTTTTAACCCTAGAGGACGCAACTTCACTCACCTATTTTCACGATACAAATTACACGCCTGGCTCAGAATTTTGCGTACGCTTCGATGATCCATTGATTCAACTAAATTGCACTTCTCCAATTGAGCATATTTCTCAAAAGGACACCGAATATCCGCTTTTAACTCACGATTTTAAAGGTTTTGAATTATGAATTGCAGACACTGTAAAACACCAGTAACTCACGTATTTTGTGATTTACAAACTTGTCCACCAAGTAACGCCATGGTAAAACAAGATGCGCTACTTCAGCCAGAAACATATTTTCCACTCAAAACATTTGTGTGTACCAATTGTTGGTTGGTTCAGGTTGACGAATTGGAAAAAGCAGAAGCAATTTTTAATTCGGATTACACGTATTTCTCTTCGTATTCCACCAGTTGGTTGCAACATGCAAAAGCATATACCGATTATATGACAACCCGATTCAACCTGAACTCTGAATCGCTTGTGGTAGAAATTGCATCAAATGATGGATATTTATTGCAATATTTCAAGGAAAAAAACATTCCAGTTTTAGGAGTTGAGCCAACATCAAATACTGCCGCCGTTGCGCTAGAAAAAGGAATTGAATCCATTGTTGATTTTTTTGGTGCGGATTTAGCAAAAAATCAATTGCTTGAAAAAGCGGATTTAATTTTAGGAAACAACGTCCTTGCGCACGTACCCGATATCAATGATTTTGTGAAAGGCGTTAAATTGGCATTGAAACCAAACGGGATCAACACCTTTGAATTTCCGCACTTGTGTAAGTTGGTAGCAGAAAATCAATTTGATACAATTTATCACGAGCATTTTTCGTATTTATCACTCACAGCTGTCAAAACTATTTTTGAAGCTCAAGGATTGACCATTTTTGATGTGCAAGAATTACCCACCCACGGAGGATCATTGCGCATTTTTACGAAACATGCAGCCTGTACAGTTCACGAAGTTACACCACACGTACAAGCATTGCTTGATAAGGAAAATGAACTTGGCGTGACATCAGTTTCGTACTACGAAGATTTTCAGGCCAACGTCGATCAAATAAAATACGCGGTTTGGAACTTCTTAATTGAAGCAAAAAAGCAGCAGAAAAAAGTGATTGGTTACGGAGCAGCTGCGAAAGGAAACACGTTGTTGAATTATGCAGGAGTTAAAGGCAATGATTTGATTGAATTTGTGGTGGATGCTTCGCCTTACAAACAAGGTAAATTGTTGCCCGGTTCGCGCATTCCCGTAGTTGATAAAGAACAAATTGAAGCATTTAAACCCGATTACATCCTCATTTTCCCGTGGAATTTGAAATCTGAAATTGCGGCTCAATTGGACTATTGTAAATCTTGGGGAGCGAAGTTTGTTGTTTTTGTTCCAAATCTGTTGAAATTTTAATAATATTCTAATGACCAATACAACATATTTTCAAAATTTGGATGGATTAAGGTTTCTCTCATTCTTAGTCGTATTTATTTCTCATTTAGGGCCGGATATTGTTCATGGTTCAAGTAGCGATTTTGCGTTTTTGAATTTTATTTTTCAACATGGTCGGACAGCGGTTTCTTTTTTCTTTGTTCTTAGCGGTTTTTTGATTACCTATTTTTTGATAAAGGAGAAAATTGAGACGTCAAAATTAGATCTAAAGGCTTTCTACGTCAAACGAATTTTTAGAATTTTACCCCTTTATTTCATTGTTTGTTTAATTGGTTTTATTGTTGTTCCAATGATTTTAGGGAAACATCCAAGTGAAAACGTTTGGTCACATCTGTTTTTCGGAGCCAATTTTGACCAAATTTACTTACATTCAAATCACATTCAGAATTCTGGAGTTTTAGCCCCATTGTGGTCTATCGCGGTCGAAGAACAATTTTACTTATTTTGGCCTTTTCTTTTATTACTAGTTAATCCAAAAAAATATATGTTTTTGTTTGTAGTAATTATGTTTGGATCCTATTCCTTTATTTATTTAAATCGTTTTAACTATTCAGTTTTGATGTTACACACCTTTAGTGTCATTCATGAATTTATGATTGGAGCAGTTATTGCATTTTTGACATATCACAATTTCAAATTAATTCAATGGATTAAAATAATACCCAAATGGCTTATAGGTTTGACTTACATCTTAGTATTTGGCGTTGTTTTTTTTATCCCTTCACCTTATCATTATATTGCGTACCCATATTTATTTGCATTTATTATTTTAGAACAGGTATTTTCTGAAAATTCTTTGTTCAAGGTATCAAATATAAAAGGGTTAGATTATTTGGGTAAAATATCCTACGGATGTTACATGTATCATTCAGTTGTTTCAGTTTTTTTGTTGTATTTTTATAAAGAGTTTAATTTATTAGAGTTGAGCCCAATAATTTCTAGAATTCTTTTTGTGTTTTTTAGTTTATCTATAACAATAGGTGTCAGCTATTTAAGTTACAATTATTTTGAATCGTACTTTTTAAGCCTACGCAAACGGATTTTGAGAAAGTAAAAGATGAAAATAGTAATTACAGGAGCAACCGGTTTTATTGGAAATCACGTGATTCAGTATCTGTTACATCAGGATGTGAATCTGTATGTTACGTCATCTGACATTGAAAAGGCGCGCCAACAACACTGGTTTTCGAAAGTTAATTATTTGGCATTCTCAATTGGCGATGAATTCGATGAAGAAAGTACTCTCTTTTTTCAAGATGCTGACATTGTCATTCATTTAGCTTGGTCGGGTTTGACAGATTTCAAATCAGAAAATCACACGCAAATTTATTTGGCGCAACAACAAAAATTTATCAGCCAACTTACGCAGTTGAATATCCACCGCTTAGTCAACATCGGTACCTGTCTTGAATATGGACTTCAGGAAGGCGAACTCACTGAAGATATGCCTGTTTTCCCAATAGTAAATTATGCAATCGCTAAAAATGATTTACGTCTCTTTACGGAACAAATTGCAAGACAGTTTGAATATGGAACTTGCTGGATTCGATTATTTTACATGTACGGTCAAGGGCAAAGCAAAAAATCATTCATTCCCCAACTTCACCAAGCAATTTTGGAGCAAAAATCTTCATTTGACATGTCGGACGGCGAACAAGAGCGTGACTATTTGCCAGTAGAAAAAGTAAGTGAATACATCGTACGAATCGCATTTGACCAAACTGCACAGGGAATTTTTAATTGCTCGAGTGGTAAACCCATCAAAATTCGTACATTAGCCGAGGATTATATTCAAAAAATGGGAGCGAAAATCAAACTCAATTTAGGGGTATATTCGTATCCTGATTATGAACCCGTTCGGTTTTGGGGGAACAATGATAAACTGAAAAAAATAATAGATGATGAAGTATAACGTGGACGTGTTGAATTCGATTCGTTCGTTGAAGAACGAAGACTTGGCGGCTTACATCACCAAACAGCTAAATCATTTTTTTCCAGATAACCAACTTGTATCGGAACAGGAAGTACTGAAAGCGGTGAAAATCTCAGAAGAACGCATCTATTATTGTTTTCAAAACATCCGTAAAAAATACTTTCATTCCGAAGGAACGACTCATTTTAATCACTTAATCAGCGATCAATACTGCATGTATTTGTATATGCTCTCCAATTTTTATTACCGTGAAACGAAAGAGGAGCAATTAGCAACTAAGTTGTATTATCTCAATAAAATAGTGCATTCTGTCGATATTTTTTATACATCTCAATTGCCAGATATATTTTTATTGGTTCATCCGTTGGGAACGATCATCGGTCGAGCAACATTTTCTGATTATTTCATTGCGTATCAAGGTTGCACGGTGGGCTGTTTAAACGAAGGAATTTTCCCGACATTTACCGGTAAAACAATTATGTACGCAAACTCCAGTGTGCTCGGGGATTCTGTGATTGGTGACAATGTGTGTTTTGCTGCCAATGCAACTGTTATTAATAAAAACATTGAATCAAATAAAATTGTAATCGGGTCGAGTCCAACGTTAGTAACACGACCGAATACAAAGAGTATCGAAGAAAGACCTCCGTTTGTTTATGGAAAGTAGAGCACCTTTTTTTAGTATCGTAATTCCGTCGAAAAATCGACCGGCTTTGTTGCGCGATGCAATTCGCAGCGTACTTTGGCAAGATTTTACGGATTTTGAACTGATTGTTTCCGATAATCACAACGATGAGAACACAGAAGCGGTATTGCACGAGTTTAGATCGTTCCCGCAGGTGAAAATTATCAAGCCGTCCCATGAATTGAAAATGATTGATCATTGGGAATTTGCAACCAAACATGCAGTAGGTGAGTATGTGATTTTGTTGGCAGATCGCAAAGTTTTGTATCAAGGAGCGTTGAAAAAGTTACAGAAAATTACGCGAAAATTTCCTGAAATCAATACGTTTTCAGTTGGAGTTCAAACCTACGATGAAGTGAGTCATAAAATGGGTTGGTGCAATGCAATCGGAAAAACAAAACGATGGAAATCAAGTGAATTGGTTGCTAATTTCTTGGGTGAAAATCCGTTTGCAGAAAAATCGTTCGATATATATTTTCCAAAAACATTAAACGGAATGTACAAAAATACTTTTGCAAAACAGGTTCGCTCTGATTTTGGTCAGTATTTCAATACGCCGGGCGTAACAACACCCGATTATTCCTCTTTTTTCATCAATACAGCATTGAATGAAGAGGTCGTTTATGTTGGTAAAAAAATCATCTTGACGCAAGGCGAACAAAGTAGCAACGGACGAAATTTTGGGGCTGGAAAATTTCATGCCTACATGGATTCACTCGGATACGATGATCCCTATCAATACGTTCCGATAAAAGCACCCATTATTTACAATTTATTGACTATTGATTATTTGGCCGTTCAAGCAATTTGCAAGCGAAGAAACGCAACGGAGGATTTGAATTTGTTTAATTATTACAGCGTGAATTACTTCGAGATTTTGAATAAGCGCGAACAAGGATTAGACGAAACGGTGTTTGCTTATTTTGAAGAATCATGGAATCAAGCAATTTCAACATCACCTATACACTTAGAAGCTGAGCGTGTGAAAGCAGAAGCGTTGGAAGCTTTCAAAAACAAAAATAAACCGATGAAAAATGATAAAATTAAACGATTCTCATACCATGCCAAAGATTTTTTAGCAGCCCGTTTTTCAAAAGATAGCTTTGTAAATAGAGCAGTTCCGTTTGAGTTTAGAGATGTTTTTCATGCGGCGGGGTTTAAGCAAATTTACTAGAATCTAATCCACTATAAACAAATTTATGGCTACAAAATTCCATTTTAAAAACTTAGATAGTATTCGGACGATTGCTTTTTTTTCGACGTTTTTAGCGCATGCATTTTATACTTACAGTCCTGAAATTGAAGTGAATGATGTGTTTGTTGTCGTGAATAGATTTCGTGAAATTTTCAGTTTCGGTGTTCCTGTTTTCTTTGTTTTAAGCGGTTTTTTAATCACCTATTTGATTTTCAGAGAACAAGAAAAAACGACGGATTTTTCCGTTAAAAAATTCTATCTGAGACGAATCCTTCGTATTTGGCCAGTCTATTATCTCATTGTTTTTATTGGGTTTGTTGTTTTCCCATTGTTTAAAATGCTAGTTCTTCATGAACCGACAAACGACCCGGCAAATCCTTGGATGTATGTTCTCTTTCTAAGTAATTTCGATCAACTATTTTCAGGCCAATTGCCCATTGGCGTAGGTTTAGGTCCAACTTGGTCTGTTAGTATCGAAGAACAATTTTATTTAATTTGGCCATTGTTTTTCATGATCTTTAAACAAAAGAAATTTATTATTCCAATTGCAATCGTTTTCGTTTCTTCAGTTGTTTTTACCTTGCTTTTTCAACTTAAGGCAAAACACACAGTGTACAGCATGGTTTATTTGGCATCAGGTGCATTGTTCGCTTATCTTGCTTTTTTTTACGAATCATTTATTAAGAAAATAACGCAAGTTTCAGCAGTTGTTCCTATATTGGCTTTAGTTGCATTAATTGCGCTGATCACGTACTCATCGTCTTTTTATCATGTCATCGGAATTTCGTTTTTGATTGCATATTTAATTGTGCAACAAACGTTTGGGAATGCACTTAATTTAAAAGCAGTTCCACTGTTAGAGTTTTTTGGGAAATACACTTATGGATTGTATTTATATCATGTTGTTTGTAATTTTATAATTCATATTTTAATTAATGAAGTTTTTAAAATACCCGAAACCATTTTTACGGTTGTCGCATTGCGCCCAGTTTTATCATTGCTACTTTCAATTGCACTCAGCATGTTGTCGTACCATTATTTTGAAGCATATTTTTTAAAATTAAAGCATAAATTTGCAACACATTAATGTAATCCATGATGAAAATCCTCCACCTCATTCCCACGCTCAACAAAGGCGGTGCTGAGCGCATTGCGTTGGATATGTGTGTAGAACTGCAACGGCAAGGGCATGAGGTCAAGATTTGTACCTTCCGGGAGAAAAATCAGTACACTTTTTTGACTGAACAGTTGGATTATCAGGTGCTAAACACACGGATTCAACTTTCCTTGTGGCGAAAAAACCGGGTGGATGTAAGTGCCTTGCAACAGATGATCGATACATTCCAACCAGATGTGATTCACTCTCATTTGTTTGAAGCTGAAATTAATTTGGCCTTTTGTTCCTTTCCTAAACATACAAAACGGGTAATCCATTTTCATGATAACATGGTACAAATGGAACGATTTAATCTAAAAACGTTTACAAATAAAAAGAAATTGACAAACTGGTATGAACGAAAGTTGGTTCTAAAAAGTCTTCCATTAAAAACAGTGGCTATTGGTATTTCAAAAGATTCTATCCAGTATATACGGTATAATTTAGCCGACAAAATTAATGCTCAGTTGTTACATAATGCAGTTGATTTGAATCGATTTGATGAAGTTTCTAACAACCAAAAAAACACGGGTAAAATTGTAATGGTTGGGAGTCTCATTCCCGTAAAAGGACATCAATTAGCGCTTCAAACCATGGTCGAATTGAAAAGTAGAAATATCAATTCTCAACTAATCATTGTTGGAGATGGATCATTTAGAACGACTTTGGAAGATGATGTAAGAAATTTAAATTTAAAAGACTTAGTTCTATTCAAAGGAATAGTTGATCAACCTGAGTTGATTATCTCCAATTCATCCATTTTTCTTCATACGTCTTTTTCAGAAGCCTTTGGTTTGGTTTTGGTTGAAGCCATGGCCTGTGGTTTGCCCGTTGTTTGTACCGATGGCAAAGGCAACCGCGATTTGATTCAGGAAGGAGAAAATGGGTTTATGATTTGGGAACGAGATCCGAAGTTGTTAGCCGATAAAATTCAATTTTTGTTAGAAAATAACGAAGAGCGCCAACGGATGGGAGAAAATGCACACCGCTTTGCCCAGCAATTTGGGATGGAAGAATATGTGAAGAAGTTATTGGCTCTTTATTCAAATTCATATTCTGTATAGAACAGATTAGTTTTTATCTTTTTTTAATGGAGGCGCGATTAAAGGGTTAGTGGAGGCAAATATTTAGGTAGTGGTGGCAAATATTTAGGTAGTGGTGGGGCGGGTTATAGCGCCCCCACCAAAAACAAAAAAAACGCAATTTAATTGGTTGTGGTTGGAAAAAATTAGGTTTTTGTGGGGC
>CAYRMV010000138.1:0-8701 GCA_964425255.1 uncultured Flavobacteriales bacterium | reverse complement strand
AATTGCATTTTTTTGTTTTTGGTTATACAAATATCTGCTTTTACATGGATGCTTGACAATTCGAATCGCACGATGAAGTAGTACCAATACTTGTAAACTATTTATTCCTACCTTTGTACTCGATTTCAAGCAAATTTACATTTCATGATCACATCTCAAGTCGTTTATCAAGGCAATCTTCGTACAGAATGCACACACCTCGCATCTGGTCAAAAAATAATTACCGATGCCCCTGTTGACAACAATGGAAAAGGCGAGGCATTTTCACCAACCGATCTTGTGGCTACAGCTTATGCTTCATGTATGATGACAATCATGGGGATTTATTGTGCAAATCACGGAATTTCGTTTGAACATGCAGAAGCATCTGTGACTAAAATCATGGCAGCTTCTCCAAGAAGAATTGAAAAAATCATCCTTTCCATGGATTTGAGAGGAAATAAGTACGATGAAAAAACAGCTCAAAAAGTGATCGCAGCTGGAAAAGCTTGTCCTGTAGCGCATACCTTGGGAAACAATGTCGAGGTTGAATTTGAGTTTCACTATTAATTAAGAACAAAATGGATTCATATAAAAAAAGAAGTCAGCGAGAAGAACAAGCTAACAAACCCTTTTTTCGCGAGGCGAAAGACATTATTTTCGGAGTTCATGCGGTGATTGAAGCGATTCGATCAGGTCAAGAAATCAATAAAATTTTGATTCAAAAAGGCATTCAAAAAGAACATTTTTATCAGTTGAAAGAAGAAACTGCTGGAAAAAATTTCGCCATTCAATTTGTTCCTGCTGAAAAAATCAACAAACTTACGCAAGGAAATCACCAAGGAGTCGTTGCATTTAGTTCACCAATCAGTTACCATAAAGTAGAAGAATTGTGTGATCAATATTTGGAAGAAGGAAAAAAACCTTGTTTCTTATTTCTAGATCGATTAACAGATGTGCGCAACTTTGGCGCCATTGCTCGTACTGCCGAATGTATGGGAGTGGATGCTATTGTAATTCCTAGTCGTGGATCTGTTCAAGCATCTGCAGACGCAATCAAAACATCAGCTGGCGCTTTGAATCGAATTCCGGTTTGTAAAAGCGATGTATTTAAAGACAGTTTATTTTATCTTCAGCAATCGGGTATTCGTATCGTTGCTGCAACCGAAAAATCTGCTGTTCCACTTCACGAAGTGAACTTACGTGGATCCGTTGCGATCATCATGGGTTCAGAAGAAGATGGTGTGAGTCCTGATTTATTGAAATTAGCCGATATCAAAGCAAAAATTCCGATGAAAGGAGCAATTTCCTCCCTCAATGTAGGTGTTGCAACTGGAATGATGTTGTATGAGCGCATCCGTCAAGAGATTTATTAATCGATTTCAATCTTTTGTTCAAGACAATCGATGGTTTATCTTGCTTTTAACAGCAGGATTGATCTTTCGTATTGCATTCATTTTTTTTCATGGCCTTTCGAACGACGAACTTAGTGCATGGCATCGTGCTGTAAACATTTCGTGGAATGAACTCTGGTACAAAGGCATTCAAACTGGAGATATGCATCCTGGTTTGTACCAAGTTTTTCTTTGGTTTTGGATCCAAATTTTTGGTGATTCCGAATGGTCAATTCGATTTCCAAGCTTGCTCTTTTTTATAGCCAATGTGTCACTCATCTACCTCATCGGGAAAAAATTCTTTTCTCAATCAGGAACTTGGCTCTATTTGATTGTATATAGCTTTTTGTTTTTCCCTATTATGCACACGGTTTTTGCAAGACCTTATAATTCGGGGACGTTCTTCATCTTGATTTTGGTGTATCAAAGTTTGCAATTTCGTGTTCAAGAAAAACCGTTCGCTTGGCGTAATGTTTGGATTGTCATCGGCTTTTTAGGCGCCATGTTGTCTCATTATTTCGCTTTTTTGGTCGCTGGAATTTTTGGCGTAACTTTTATTATTTTACTTCCTCGAAAAAAATGGTTGACTTGGATTGGAATTGGGCTTACAGCTGCACTTTGTTTTTTACCTCATTTTCAAGTCACTTGGCACCACCTTCACGCTGGCGGACTGGGTTGGGTTGCAAAACCAGAAATCAATTGGTTTGCTGCATTTTTCTTTCAATTTTTCAATGAAGATTGGTTTTTAGTAAGTATTCTGTCAATTATTACTTTAACTGGTTTTTTCACACAAAAAGGAAGTGTCGAAACACGTTTTTTTCTGTTTTTAAGTCTTTTTATTGGAATCAGTACTTTCTTAATTTCCATTTACTTCACTCCAATCACTAGAGATGTCGCCATGTTGTTTGTGTTGCCATTTTTCTTTTGGGGAATATCACCCTATTTCAATCGAACACCACTTCAAACCACATTAGCAGGACTTCTTTTTTGCTTTTATCTTGTTGGAAGCACACTTTTTGTTAAAGACTTTTCAAAACCGGTTCATTTTGGTGTTTTCAGAGAATTGGGCAATGAAGCAAATAACATTTTTCAATCGATTCCTCCTGATTCAATCGAAATTATTTCTAGCTCGATGAATGTCGACTACCTGAATTTTTATTACCCAATCCGATTAAACGAAGCCATCACTTCTTGGGGAACAACAGAAAATGTGCGCGAAATTGAAGAACGAATTTCATCAAGCAACAAACCGTATGTCTTGTTTCAATGGACAAATAGTTTTTTCTTGCCTCAATTCTTAGAAGTCATTCGATCACATTATCCAACGATCGAAAATGGAAACATGTATTTTAACAGTGGATTTTACCTTTTCTCCAAAAACAAAAAATCCGCAGATCCTTTACTTGTCAAAAAAAGAATTCTACCCGAAAACACCTTCCCGAAACAAGTAAATTCGTCTGAAGAATTTATTGGACACATTTACATCTCTTTAAGTAAAAAATCAGCTGAAGCAGCCTATTTTCTGATTGAATGTCAGGTAGACTCAACTAAAATGACTGAATTGAATTTAGTTGCCGTTTTGGAACGAGATGGAAAAATGGTTCAACGGGAAAATGGAGATCCGTTTTATTATATGGCTCAAAACATGAATCAGTTGAAAAACAAGCAAAACAAAGGATTTCTAGCTTGTCCAATTCCTGAAAACTATGAATCCAACGACCGTTTGCATGTGTACATTTGGAATCCATCTAAACAAGAAGTATACTTTGAAAAACCCGTAGTGTACGAAGTATTTGAATAAATCAAATTTGAAGAAGCAACAAAGGTAACTCGTTTAAGTTCGTTACTTTCGGTTGTCCACGAAAAACGCGATGCTGATTTTCAGGGTCAAATAAAATGGATTGCATTCCGATTTGATTGGCACCTTGAATATCCACTTCCCGATCATCTCCAATCATCACACTTGTCGAAACATCTGCTCCTGCTTCTTGCATCGCATGTTGAAACACCTTCGGATTGGGCTTGTTGACACCAACCGTTTCTGAACAAATAATCACATCAAAAAAAGATTCCAATTTACTCTCTTTCAATTTGATGTATTGCACTTCTTCGAAACCATTCGTAATGATATGCATCGCATAACCCAATGATTTTAATTCCGCTAAAGTTTCATGCGTATTAGGAAAAACAGCCGTTTGCTTAGGCGATAAGGAAATATAATCATCACTCATCTGATTGGCTAGTCGTTCCTCATGAAGACCGTGGTGTTGTAAGGTTTTCAAAAATCGTTGGTCGCGCAATTCATTTTTTGAAATTTTCCCTTTGCCATACAAGCGCCATAAATCCGCATTAATCCGCACATAAGTATGATGAAAATGTTTGAAATGCTGAATGTGATTTCCTAAGTTATGTGATTCAAACAATTGTTGAAGAGCCCGTTTGGAATTAGTTTCAAAATCCCACAAAGTACGGTCTAAATCAAAGAATAAATGTTTGTACTTCATCAAGCAATCCAATAAGTGATTCCGGTAACAACAGCACCATTTAAAAACATACCCAATAGAATAAGCGGAAACGTTCTTTTATCTTTACCATAAAATTTGGCCGTAATAATCGATCCAACGGGAACCGATAAAAACAAAGGAGCAAACAACGATATGCCAAATATACCAAAACGTCTTTTCAAACGAACAATCGCTTTATTCGTTCTTGTGAAAATTTTCTTTTTTTTCAAAGGTATACCTGACTTCAATGCTTCTTGAATGGCTAATTTTCTTTTGTTGTGTGAACGAATCATAAAATACTCACTTGCGAAGTAAAAGATGGAAGCACTTAAAATAGCACCTGCAACACAGGAAAAATATGTTTCACCGAAGGTCAATCCTGCTTTGGGTCCAGCAAGAGGTGTGAACAAGAATTTAAAGGTTGAAAAGAGAAAAAAAGCGGAATATTTGCCGAAATCCATAATATTATTTCTTAAATCAATTAAATTTTATCTCCATAAGCCAAATCACCCGCATCGCCCAATCCAGGTACGATATAAGATTGAGCCGTTAATTCTTTGTCTATTGCCCCAACAAAAATTTCGGTTGTTTCAGGCAAATGTCTTCGAACAAATTCCAACGCTTCAGGAGCAGCAATTGCAGAAACAAGAATTACGCGCTCAGGTTTCCCTTGTTGCAACAAAGCCTTGTACACCATCACCATCGAATTGCCTGTTGCGAGCATCGGATCTGAAATAATGACCGTTTTTTTATCTATGGATGGCGAAGCTAAATATTCCACATGAATATCAAAATCTTCCGCCGTGGTGTGCTTGCGATACGCAGAAATAAAAGCACTTTCTGCACGGTCAAAATAATTTAACAAACCTTGGTGCATCGGTAAACCCGCACGTAAAATGGTTGCTAAAACCGGTTGTTGCTTCAAGACAAACGCTTCTGCTTCCCCCAATGGAGTTTGAACAATTTTAGCTTGATAATCCATTTTTTTAGAAACTTCATAGGCCATTATTTCAGCCATTCGTTCTAAATTTTTGCGAAAACGCATCGAATCGTGTTGAATCTCAACATCGCGCAATTCGGCTAAAAAGGTTCCAAAAATGGAATTCTGTAAACTTAAGTTGTGAATCATGAACTCGGTTTTTGTAAAGATACGTGAAAAATGAGCATCTGAAATGATTTTTACATTTTTTAGCGTCTATTTTTTTTAAGTGAAAATGGCCAAATTTTCATTCATGAAACGACCCAAAAACAGTATGTGATTCAAATTGAACAGATAAAAGTGTTAATTTTGTAGTGTAAATTCTTGTTTTTATCTATTTTATCACTAAATTCGTCGACGAAATGCCAAATCGTATAACAGCTCATTTTGATTCATGTTGTTAAATAAGATGTATTCTCTTTATAAAACCATGGAAGAAGAACATATCCTTCTCTCCTTTAAAGGGGTTGTTACGTCTGATTTATTGACTTCTGTTCTTCAGATAATGGAATCTAAAATGACGTATCTAGACGAATCTCCGAAAACCAAAAAGAAGGTTTTCAACGTACTTGTTGAATGTTTACAAAACTTGTATCACCACATCGATGTTGAACCTGATTCTCAATCAGATGTTCATTTAATTGAAGCGAAATCAGCTTTGTTTGTAATCGCACGTGATGAGGATGGCTTTCATATTCGAACAGGAAATTACATTCCAAACGAACAAAGAAAACCCTTGCAAGAACGATTAGACATCATCAATGGCATGGAAAAAGAAGAATTAAAAATGTATTATCAAGCAGTACTAAACGAAGGTCAAGTCTCCGAAAAAGGAACTGCTGGACTAGGGTTGATTGATATTGCTCGGAAATCCGGAAATAAACTCGAATACGAAATCATACAAACTGATCCCAATACTGCATTTTTTTGTTTAAGTGTAAAAATTAATTGAATAACATGGAAAATTTAACGCTCGAAGGTTCGGCAAAAACTCCTTCAATTACGTTTAAAACGGAAGGAAAATTGGAATTGAAAGGTCGATCTATTCCTGAAAATGCCGTTGAGTTTTACAAACCACTCAATGATTGGATTGACTCCTATGGTCATGTAGTCGCCCCAACCACAACCATTGATGTAAAATTAGAATACTTCAATACTTCCTCTTCGAAATGCTTGCTCGATTTGTTCAAAAAATTAGAAGCAATTCAAGGAAAAGGAACTCAAGTGACTGTCAATTGGTACTTCGAAGAAGATGATGAAGACATGGAAGAAGCTGGTGAAGACTATCAAGCGATTATTTCCTTGCCGTTCAACATGATTGAAGTTGATGAAATTTAATGCATGAAAACCATCGGTGTCACCGGAGGAATCGGATCAGGAAAATCCATCGTTTGCAAAGTTTTGGAAACCATGGGTTTTCCTGTTTTTTATTCTGATTCAGAAGCAAAAAAATGCATGCACACAGACCCTGAACTAAAACAGGCAATACAGCAACATTTTGGCAAGGAAGCATACGAAAATGATATATTAAATAGATCTTACCTAGCCAAGATCATCTTTTCAGATTCTTCGAAAAAAGAAACCCTAAATCAACTGGTACATCCTGCCGTTTATCGTGCGTTTGAAGCATGGAAAAAAATTCAAACTGCATCTATCTTATTTAATGAATCAGCCCTCTTGTTCGAAACAGGTTCTTTCAAACGTTTTGATGCCACCATTTTGGTGACTGCTGATCCCGAAATCCGAATTCAACGTGTAATGAAACGAGATTCAATTAGCCGAGAACTCGTATTGGAACGCATGAACAATCAATGGAACGATGAACAAAAAAAATCGCTCGCTACATTTGTGATTTCTAACAATCCAAACGAATTAATCCTTCCGCAATTAAATCTAATCTTGAAAAAATTACTCACAAACTCTTAAAAAGAAAACATTTGATTAATTTAAACCGAAAAAACAACTAAAAGTAGCGAGAAAACAACCACAAGTAGCTGTCTTTTTTTGTTGAAAAATATGTCCCAAAATACCTTTGTTGCAACAAATAATTAATTCAAAAAGGTATGTTACAAGCAAAAACAATCGGAAATAAAATTGCTGAAGCAAGAAAGAAAAATCAACTTTCTCAATCACAATTAGGGGAACAACTATTCATCAGCGCTCAAGCAGTTGGAAAATGGGAACGAGGCGAATCACTGCCTGATCTTATTTTATTTCATCGCTTAGCTGGAATTTTAGGTGTGGACCTTAGCTACTTTACAGGAGATTATCCAGCAGAAATCAACTCCACTTTTGATCATTCGACAAAAGAAACAACACCAGAAAAACTCAATTGGAACAAGTAACTTGGCACAAAACACAGTTCGTCGATATGCATTTATCGGATTTGGTTTTTGATGGAGAACTTTCGCATGTTTCTTTTGAAAATTGCGGATTCAAACGAGTTCAATTTCAACATGCAACGTTAATCAATACTTTTTTCAAAGGAAAAAAATTATCGGGAATCAAATTTATCCAATCAAAAGCAGACCGAATCACGTACGAATTTTTAAAAAATGGAGGCGCCGACTTGACCGGTTTGGAAAAAATAGAATAAAGAAGTAGGCAATTGCTTTGTAACTTTGTTCCAAGATGGAAATTCAACTTGGATTAAAAGAAAACTGGAAACAATTCACTTTATTGGTCATTGTCAACGCATTTGTGGGTGGAATGATCGGAATGGAGCGGACTATTTTCCCTGAATTTGCTGAATCTGAATTTGGTATTTCGTCCAAATCCGCCATCCTTTCTTTCATCACTGCTTTTGGAATCACCAAAGCAATCGCTAATTATTATACGGGTAAATTAGCCAATCAACTGGGAAGGAGGAACTTATTACTCATCGGATGGATCATCGCTATGCCTATCCCCTTTTTGTTCATTTTTGCCCCAAATTGGTCGTGGATCATTTTTGCCAATGTCTTACTCGGAATCAGTCAAGGACTTACTTGGAGCAGCACGGTTGTGATGAAAATGGATTTGGTGGGAGAAAAAAACCGAGGTCTTGCCATGGGACTCAATGAATTTGCTGGTTATTTTGCTGTAGGAATCGTGGCATTTTTCACCGGATGGATTGCCAACAATTACGGAATTACGCCTTATCCATTTTATCTTGGAATCGGATTGTCTATCAGTGGATTTCTACTTACACTGATTTGGGTGAAAGATACGCATCATTTTGTTCAGAAAGAAAACGAAACAAGTCAAGAAAAACCCCTGCAACACGTTTTCCTAGAAACGACCTTCAGAAACAAAACATTGAGTTCAGTTACACAAGCTGGATTAGTCAACAATTTGAACGATGGCATGATTTGGGGCTTGCTACCGATAGTCCTTTTTTCGCTCCATTTTTCCGTACAAGATTCGGGATGGATTACCGCTGCATATCCAACAATCTGGGGAATTGGACAGCTATTTACGGGAAAAATGTCAGACCATTTCTCCAAGAAAAAAATGCTTTTCTGGGGCATGTTTCTTCAAGCGATTGCGATCCTGATTATACTGTTTGTCACCCATTTCTATCTGTTGCTTTTTCTTTCAGGATTATTGGGACTTGGAACCGCATTGGTTTATCCAACATTTTTATCCACGATTGCATCCGCTACACACCCCCAACAACGTGCAGAAAGTATCGGAACATTTCGTTTGTGGCGCGACTTGGGCTACGCGTTTGGCGCCATTCTTTCTGGTATTATTGCCGATCTTTTTGGAATCGAATCTGCTATTTTTACCATCGGTCTGCTAACCTTGGGCTGCAACATGATCTCGGAAAGCCAGATGCGGTAAGGATCACGCGTGTTCTGCCA
>CAYRMV010000137.1:0-8706 GCA_964425255.1 uncultured Flavobacteriales bacterium | reverse complement strand
GGCATGATGTATGGCAAATTGATTTCCGAAGAAGTTGTGGATGAAAGTTCAATTTTCGCTTTTTCAGCAGCTTCTTTCAAACGTTGTAAAGCCATTGGGTCTTGACGAAGATCAACTCCTTCATCGGATTTAAATTCTTCAGCCAACCAATTGATAATTGCTTGATCCACATCGTCTCCACCAAGGTGTGTGTCACCGTCTGTTGCTAAAACTTCGAAAACACCATCTCCTAATTCAAGAACTGAAACGTCATGTGTTCCTCCACCGAAGTCGAATACAACGATTTTTTGATCAATACCTTTTTTATCCAAACCATAAGCAAGCGCTGCTGCCGTTGGTTCGTTGATAATTCTTTTGATTGTTAAACCTGCGATTTCACCCGCTTCTTTAGTCGCTTGACGTTGTGCATCATTGAAGTAAGCAGGTACAGTAACTACTGCCTCTGTTACCTCTTGACCTAAGTAATCTTCAGCTGTTTTCTTCATTTTTTGAAGAATCATTGCAGAGATTTCTTGAGGTGTATACAGACGATCGTCAATTTTTACACGAGGTGTATTATTATCTCCTTTTACTACTTCGTATGGAACACGACCTGCTTCACCTTTCATTTCTTCAAAAGAAGATCCCATAAAACGCTTAATCGAGTTAATCGTTTTTGTAGGGTTTGTGATAGCTTGTCTTTTCGCAGGATCACCTACTTTTCTTTCACCGCCTTCAACGAAAGCAACAATCGATGGTGTTGTTCTTTTTCCTTCAGAGTTAGCAATTACCACCGGTTCATTTCCTTCCATTACAGAAACACACGAGTTGGTAGTTCCTAAGTCAATTCCGATAATCTTTCCCATATTCGTTTTTGTTATTTATTTCAACTATTTATGCTGAACCTTAGTCAATTTATATGCCACTAAGAATATTTGCTGAAAACATGACAAAAAAGGTGAGATTGAAGTAGGTGTGGTGTTTGTGTGTGACGTTTTGTCAGATTTACTGACATAAAAAAAGACCATTGATTAATTCAACGGTCTTTTCGCAAAGTAAATAAATATAATATTCGTAAAAAGCTTAAGCTTGTTTAACGTTTACTGCATTTAATCCTTTTTTTCCATCTTGAAGTTCGAAAGTTACTTCGTCGTTCTCACGAATTTCATCAACTAAACCTGAAACGTGAACGAAGTATTCTTTGTTTGAATCTTCCTCTTTAATGAAACCGAAACCATTTGTTTCATTAAAAAATTTTACTGTACCTTTATTCATAATGACAAATCTAAGGATAAAACCAATTGCTCCGACGTTTTATCTAAAATATTTCACCTATAAAAAGTTGAAAATGAATAAATTTTCAATTACTAAATAGCAAACCATTCGGGTTGAGCCTTCGTTATCTCCTTTAAAATGGTATATTTGAAAGAAAAAGCGGATGTTTAAAAACTGGTCTGAATCAATAAAAAAATATGCTCCCTATTTTGTGGATGTATGGCAATATCTCGTAATTATCTTGATTTTTATCCTTGCAGCGATATTTATTCTTTGACTTTTTAGCTATGCGTTTCTTCTATTTCGTTCTTTTGTTGTTGTCTCAGTTGACTTTTGCTCAATTGAATATCGATTCTATTTCACATGTCAATTTTGTGAATTTACACAATACATTATTGAATGATGTTTGGGGTTATACAGACGAAACAGGAAAGGAATACGTACTCGTCGGTGCACGAAAAGGAACTAGTGTTGTTGATATTTCTGTCCCTTCGCAACCTCAAGAAGTTTTTTGGGAACCGGGAATGGAGTCTGTTTGGCGTGACTTGAAAACATGGGGCGATTATGCTTACATCACAACAGAAGCGGAGAATGGCTTGTTGATTTTAGATTTGACTTCTTTGCCAAATGCCAACGGAATTTCTGCAAGCTACTATAACGGGCCTACAGGAGCAGAATGGCAATCAGCACACAATTTATATATTGATGAAAATGGTTATGCCTATATTTTTGGAGCCAATCGCGGGGAAGGTGGTGTGATAATATTGGATGTGCATACCAATCCGCTCGCTCCGATTGAAGTTGGATCTTTTGATACGTGGTATTGTCACGATGGCTTTGTTCGAAACGACACGATGTTTTTGGCGCATATTAATGATGGCTTTTTCAGTTTGGTTGATGTTACTGACAAGTCGAACCCACAATTAATAGCAACGCACGTTACTCCATCTAATTTTACCCATAACATTTGGCCGAATGAATCAGGTACTGTTGTTTTCACAACCGATGAAGTTTCGGGTGCTTTTTTGGGAGCTTATGACGTCAGTGATCCACAGAATATTTTCGAACTAGATCGCATTCGTTCCAATCCTTCAAAAGGAACTGTTCCGCACAATGTTCATTTTTTGAATGGATATATTTTGACAAGTTATTACAGTGATGGCGTCACCATTCACGATGTACAGCATCCAACCAATATGGTGGAAGTGGCTAATTTTGACACGTATCCAGGTTTTGCAACTACAACAATTGGTTGTTGGGGTGTTTATCCATTTTTTTCTTCAGGAATAATTGCTGCAACTGACATGGAAAATGGTTTGTTTTTGTTGCAACCAAACTATCAACGGGCATCTTATTTAACAGGAATAGTTCGGGATGCGAATACTTCTGAGTTGCTAAGTGGTGTTGCGATTCAATTTGAAAATGACAATCAAGTCGAAATGTCAAAAACAAATGGAAGTTTTCAAACAGGCATTGCGCGTTCGGGAAATGTAGCTGTCACTTTTTCAAAAGTTGCTTATTTTCCGAAAACGATCGTTGTCAATTTAAACAGCAACGAATGGGATACGTTGGAAGTAGAATTAGAGCCAATTCCACCTTTTCAAGTTCAAATTCAGGTTTTGGAGACAGGAACAAACAACCCAATTTTGGGAGCTCAACTGCGATTCGAAGCAGATTTAATGACCAATGAATTTACTTCAAACGGATTAGGTGAGGTGGATGCGACTTTGTTTTACCAAGAATTGTATCGTATTTCTGTCGGCAAGTGGGGATACCGTACCCAATGTGTGGAACAAATGGTAAACGATCAAACCAATCAGCTCATTTTTTATTTAGATAAAGGATATTACGATGATTTTTCATTTGATTTCGGATGGACAACAACATCAGTTGGAGCAACACAAGGTTTGTGGGAAAGAGGGATTCCTTTTGTAGCAAATCAGCCAGAAAGACCTAATTCAGATGCTTTGTATGATTGTGGAGAATATGCCTTTTTAACGGGTAATGCAGCCACTTTTTCAGCAGGTGCAGATGATGTAGCAAATGGACGTGTAACACTTTATTCACCTGTGTTTGATTTGAGTGATCAACCCAATGCGTTTTTGCATTATGCCCGTTGGTTTTTCTGTTACCATGGTCCTGTCCAGCCGTTTGACGATACACTTGAAATCTTTTTATCGAACGGAGCTCAAACTGTTTTACTCGATTCACAAAGTGCCGAGCTGGATTCTTTTTACCGATGGATTTCTCGCTCTTTTCTCGTTTCCGAGTTTTTAGCTCCAACTTCAACGATGCAATTGATAGTGACTGTTTCAGATGATAGTGATTCACCAAACATTACCGAAGCAGGATTTGATTTCTTCTTTATCTCGGATCAGAATGAATTAAATACAGAATCACAGAGTATCAATTCACTGGCAAGTGTTTTCCCCAATCCAACCAATCATACTTGGAAAATAGAAAACTGGGATTCTGATCGTTGGTTTTTACTAGATTTGCAAGGACGAAAACTCAAAAGTGGAACTGTGAATTCCCTTGAGTTTGAAATTCCAGCAAGCGATTTAGATGCAGGAACCTATTGGCTTTCAGACGGAATAAATAATTGGAAATTGGTGAAAGAATAAGCCCTGTTTAAAATTGATTCAAAATAGTATCTTTGCCAAAACGATTCACATTGACACACCAACTCGATATATCTGTAGTAATTCCTCTTTATAACGAAGTGGAATCTTTGCCTGAATTGCACCGATGGATTTCGGAAGTGATGCAAAATCATGCTTTTTCATACGAAATCGTGTTTATTGATGATGGGAGCAAAGATGGTTCTTGGCAGGTTGTAGAAGATTTGAAGCTTAAAAATGATGCTGTTCGCGGCATTAAATTTCAGCGTAATTACGGAAAATCGGCCGCTTTACAAAAAGGGTTTGAAGCTGCACAAGGAAGGGTTGTTATTACTATGGATGCGGATTTACAAGACAGTCCAGACGAAATTCCTGAATTATATCGTATGATTGTCGAAGAAGAATTTGATGTGGTTTCTGGATGGAAGAAAAAACGATATGATCCGCTATCCAAAACAATTCCAACGAAGCTATACAATTGGGCTGCACGCAAATTGACAGGAATTTATTTGCATGATTTTAATTGTGGTTTGAAAGCGTATAAAAACGAAGTGGTAAAAAGCATTGAAGTATATGGAGATATGCACCGCTACATTCCACCACTCGCTAAATTTGCGGGGTTTACAAAGATTGGTGAAAAGGTAGTTGAACATCGCGCACGAAAATACGGTACAACGAAGTTTGGTTTGAATCGCTTCGTGAATGGACCACTCGATTTATTATCCGTGGTTTTCATGGGGAAATTTGGTAAAAAACCGATGCATTTCTTTGGTGTACTTGGTTTGGTTACGTTCTTGCTTGGCTTTGGTTTGTTTTTTTTCTTAGCAGTCGACAAGTTGTTTATCGATACAAATGCCAAATTATTGGCAGATCGAACCGAATTTTTGATTGCATTGGTGTGCATGGTGATCGGGACTCAGTTTTTCTTAGCAGGATTTATAGCCGAGTTAATTGGTCGAAATTCGTCAACTCGAAACGTTTATTTGATTGAAAAAGAACTATGATTGAAACGTGGGGAGTTGATGCATCTTGGACACTTTTTTTGGATCGAGATGGTGTCATCAATCGCCGAAATTGGTCAGGTTACATCGAACAAGTGTCTGAATTTGAGTTTTTACCTGGTGTTGAGGAAGCAATTGCTTTTTTATCACACAAATTTCAACGAATTATTGTTGTCACCAACCAACAAGGAATTGGAAAGGGGATTATGACAGAACGTAACCTTTTGGACATTCACCGTTACATGATCGAATGTGTTGAAAAACAAGGTGGGAAAATAGATGCATGTTATTTCGCCTCTGAATTGAAATCTGCTCATCCCATTTTGCGGAAACCAGCTCCAGGAATGGCTTTACAAGCTCAAAAAGATTTTCCTGAAATTGATTTTTCAAAGTCAATTATGGTAGGGGATACCGATTCAGACATTCAATTTGGTATGAATTTGGGTATGAAAACGATTCGAATCATGTCGGAAGAAAAAAATACGATTCAAGCGGATTTAGAAGTAGAAAGTTTACAAGCATGGAAAGAAAGCGAAATTTGGTTTTAATTTTATGGATGTTAATTTGTTTTCAAACAAGTTATACTCAAGTAAATCAAAAGGATAGCAAAGGAAGAAAACAAGGAGTTTGGCAGAAAAACTACCCAAAGAGCAATGCATTTGAATACAAAGGTCAATTCAAAGATGATAAACCTGTTGGGACGTTTTATTATTATTATCCAAGCACAAAAGTAAAAGCGATCATCAAACATGATGCGAATTCAACTCGTTCAGCTTGTGTCATGTATCAAGAATCTGGAGTCATTTTAGCTCAAGGGATTTACCGAAATCAATTGAAAGACAGTGTTTGGATGAACTATGGACCTTCTGGTAGATTGAGTTACAAAGAAACCTTCAAAAATGGAAAACTGAATGGAATGAAAACAATCTATTACGTTCCTGAGGAAATAGCAGATAAGCGAACATTGGTCGCACGAACCGAAATGTATGTAAACGACGTTTTGAACGGTGAAGTAATTGAATATTTTGAGTCGGGAGTTATTAAAAGTAAGTCCAAATACGAAAACGGAAAAATTGTTGGCATCATGGTAATCAATCATCCAAACGGAAAACCCATGGTTCAAGAACGATATAAATACGGAAACAGACACGGTTGGTGCATCGGATATGATGTAAACGGCGTGGAAACGGGTAGAAAGTATTTTAAATTTGGAAGAGAATTAACCGGAGAAGAATTGGAAAACTGGATCAACGAATGTAAATCCAAAGGAAGAAGCCCCAATGATTAATTTTTTTTCAATCAAACCAACCTTACCAAGACAAAATTCGTACTTTTGATGAGAGAAAATTGACTATGAATCGCATTTATATTCTTATTGTACCCATACTTTCTACCTTGTTGATTACAGCAAGTTGTAAGAAGGGCAAGGAGAATATTGATTTTGAAGAATCCTACTTTGGGATGATTCCTGGGAGATTTGTCGTGTATGATGTCATGGATATTTATCATGACAAAGTAGCATTTGGCTCTGACACGATGCGTTATCAAATGAAAACCTGGATTGGCGATACAGTCATTGATAACGAAGGAAGAGTAGGTCGAAAATATTTCCGAGCATTTCGTTCTAATTCCAATGAAGATTTTGTTGCCCAAGATGTTTGGGTAGCTTTGATTGATAATTACCGAGCTGAATTAGTTGAAGAAAATCAACGTAAGATTAAGCTTGTTTTCAAACCAACGGAAGAAAAAACGTGGGATGCCAACGTGTTTAATACATTAGGTGCTGCACCTGCCGAATACGGATTTATTGGTTCTCCTTACTACATCAATGGATTAACATTCCCAACCTCGTTGCAGGTCAAATACAAAGATGAATTAAATCAAATTCAAATCAACAAAAAATTTGAAATTTATGCCAAAGAAGTAGGGTTGATTTATTTTGTGGATAAGAATTTTTCATTAACGATTGATCCTTCTACTCCAGGTCCAGATACACTTTTATACAACGTTGGATACGAAAAACACTGGAAAGTGAAAACATTTGGCATGTTGTGACAATCCACTAAACTGACTACCATCGCTGTTAGTGCCCCAGCACCGATGAATAAGTTCAAATTCAATCTTTTTCCGTGAATCATTGCTATTCTAAACGGAAATTCTATATTTGCGGGCTTAAAAAAAATTAATTAACGAATTACCAGTATGCGTAACAAAGGATTTTTTTGGTTTTTAACCATTTTACTTGTTGCAGTTTGTGTATATCAATTGTCATTCACTTGGGTAGCAAACTCAATAGAAACAAAGGCACAACGCGATGCATTATATGAGGTGGAAGACCTTAAGAAAGAAGCAGCGAAAAACGGAAACAAGGCATTTTTGCCTAATGGAGTTGAGGTAGATTTCTCCAATCCAGAATCGGAAGATATCGCAATTGCTGCTTTTGTCAACAAAATTTTAAAAGAAAAAGCGACAGAAAAAGCATATCCTGTTCTTGGATCAACATTCCAAGATGTGAAAAACAGATCCATGGCTTTTGGTTTGGATTTAGTAGGTGGGATGAGCGTTACTTTGGAAATTTCTGTTCCAGAGTTTGTGAAAAGTTTTGCTCGTAATCCAAGAGATTTAACTTTCAAAAAGCCGTATGACGCAGCTTTGAATCAATATCTGAACCAAGGGGGTGATTTCATCGATTTGTTTGTTTCTGAATATGAGAAATTAAATGGTGGAAAGAAAATTATCGAAACGTTGAACTTTTCAGAAATTGAAGAGTTAGACAAAAATTCAAGTAATGGCGCTGTTGAATCTTTCTTCCGCTCGAAATTGGCAAGTTCAATGAATGGGGTAGAGCAAATCATGAGCAAGCGTATCAACCAATTTGGTGTTGCTCAACCTAACATTCAAAAAGATGCTACAACCAATCGCTTGTACATTGAACTTCCAGGAGTACAAGATGAAGCAACTGTTGCTGAAAAATTGCAATCAACGGCAAATCTTCAGTTTTACGAAACGTATGTTCGTGAAGAAATTCAAGCTCAATTGGCTCAAGCAAACATTTTGTCTCGTCAACCTGAAGTAAAAGTGGAAGTTGCTGATTCAGTAGTTTCTTCTGACTCTACAAAATTAGCAGATTCTGCGAAAGACAAAAAAGAAGTGAAACCAGCTTCATTAACAACTTCGTTGAAAGGATTAAACGACTATTTGACAGGTGGACAATCTGTATCAATTGGTAATGCAACAGCTGATAACAAAGAGAAAATCAACCAAATTTTACGTCGTGCTGATATCAAGGCATTGTTTCCAGATGATCTAGCATTTATGTGGTCAGCGAACATGGAGAAAATCAGCCAAAATTCAAAAGATTTAGCTTACGTATTATATGCTGTAAAAATTCCTGAATCAGGAAAAGCAATGGTTGGTGGTAAAGATGTGAAAAACGCTACTATTGGTGTAGATCAGAATTACGGAAACATCACTGTGGACTTATCCATGACTGCTGAAGGAGGTGAGCGTTGGGGACAAATGACTGCTGCGAACGTAGGTAAGTTTGTTGCCATCACCATGGATAGCGTAGTTTATTCTTCTCCACGTGTTAACGAGCCTATTATGGGTGGAAATACACAAATCTCAGGAAGCTTTTCAAAAGCAGATGCAGAAGATTTAGCTGGATTGTTGAACGGGGGTGCTCTTCCTGCTCCATGTGTAATCAAAGATCAAACGAAGGTTGGTCCAACAATTGGAGCTGAAAACTCCCAATCTGGATTGATTTCATTTGGTATTGCATTGCTGGTTGTTTTTGCATACATGTTCTTGTACTACGGTAAAGGTGGTTT
>CAYRMV010000136.1:0-8727 GCA_964425255.1 uncultured Flavobacteriales bacterium | reverse complement strand
TTGCTTTTCGGCATCCGCACCGTCAGTTTTGAATGGACTTCAGAATAACCATTTTTTGTCACCGTTGTCAGTTTGTAGTGTCGTTTTACGCTTACCTGTAACGTTTTGGCGCTTGGCGAAGAAGCGGATTTCGGAGCACTAAACTGTCTGCCCGCACAGAACTTGATACGAAGCACAAAGCTTCATTTAAGCACTGAACCCGCTTTTTTGCCAAACGCCTGTTACCTGCCGTTATTCTCATGATAATCGTCCCGCTGTATGAATTTTGTAAAAATAAAGTCCTGTGCAACCTTCTTTTTTAATTTCCTTACGAATTATGTCATGAACACAAAGTGATACACCAAGTTTTGTCGAATTAAATAAAAGTCGGTCTCCTATTTTACCCAAATCAAATCGTTTTTTAATTGGGTGGTCTGTTCCTTGCACAAAAGTTGAATTCTGATAATCTAAGAAGTCAGGTTTGTCAAATAGATACAATATCGAATAGTTGGTTGTCACTTCATTTAAGTCTGTCACTTGTGCTGGAAACCAATTTGGTGAGTCAATCTCAGTTATGTATTTTTCTATGATTGCACGAAGTTTGTCTGAAAAAAGCAGAAAACCGCAACTATTAAATTGAAAGTCACCAGTCTGCCCGGCAAAACGACCGGGGTTGATTTTGAACTTTAACGGCTCAGTCAATTTAAAGTCCTTACTCTTATTCTCAAATAAGTCCCAATGGATGTTTGAGTCAACTGGGTCGGCATTACCAACTTTTGACTTTTCATCTCCTGTCAAATAGTAATATTTCTCTATTGTTCGTTCTATCTTCATTATAATGGCAGGTAACGTTTTGGCGCTTGGCGAAGAAGCGGATTTCGAAGCACTAAACTTTCTGCCAGCACTGAACTTGATACGAAGCACAAAACTTCATTTAAGCACAGAACCCGATTTTTTGCCAAACGCCTGTTAGCGGTTCGGCTTTCTTGTCTTTCGTTATTAAAACCTTGATAATAATTCATCTTCTTCGTCTGGTTTGTCGTAAGCATCAGCTTCTGTTAAATGTCCGTCTTGGTCGCTTATCCTTGTTAGTTTCTTTCCTTGTCTAAATACTAATTGAAGTCCGTGTTCTTGTTCCCAATCACATTCGCAAGCAATTTGAACGTAAATGTCTTGCTCTTTATAAGGTCGTCTTGTTACATAAATTTCTGTCGGCTTTATGAATTTCCAAATTTCGTTTTTGTTTTTTATTTGTCTCAATGGTTCGTCTGCTTCGTCAAAACCTACTGTATTCAGAAAGTCCATACAGTTTTTGTATGCTAATTCAGAAATTAAATTTCGGTCGTCTGCGTTTAGTTTCAGAAAATTTGTCAAGGCTTGGTCTGCTTCGTCAATAAAAGTCTTGTCGTGTTCGGGATCAAAATCCATAAAAGTAATCGTCAACTTGTCGTTGTCGAAAAATGGAACTGCGATTTCTTCACTTTTCCACCAGTCAGGAAAACTGTCTTCTTGTTTAAGTCGTCCAATAATTTTCGATATAATTTCTTTATTCATTTTTGTCGGTGTCGTTTTTTAAGCTGACCGCTAACTTCCTTACATCCGCACTTTCAACCCACAAATCATACCAATCTGGTAAGATAGGCGCATGTTTTGCGTTTTTTTTTGCGACTTATTTTTTATAAATATATATAAAATCCTAAATATCAAATGGATTTTTGATTTCTTTCAGGACAATTGTTGATGAGAAATAAGTGGTTTTCATATGAACGCCAGTCAGCGGTAGGTTTTCTGTCTGTCGAGTTAGCAACCACATTCACCATAAAATGTCTTTGTAACTGTTTCACCTTTTTTATTTGTCAGTTTAATTGTCCCTGTTTTTAGCCAAGTTTCGTCACCATTTTGTATTCCGTTTTTAGATTCAATTGTCATTTCGTAATGGTCACTTTTATATTTTGTTTTTACGTTTAAAGAATCAATTTCTTTAAAGTCAGTTTGGGTGAACTTTGTCAAAACGCCATTGATTTTTAAAAATGAAGTCTGTGCGTAATCATTCATATAAATGTATTCGCCTTTTTTAAATTCTGTCGAGTCGTTAGAAAAATAACAAGAACAGCCATCAATTTCGGATGGGAAAGTCGAAAAGGTGTCAATGGTCAATGTGAATTCATCAGGTTTTATGCTGGTCGTTTGAGTTGCGCTTTTGTCGGAATTGCTTTGTCCGCAAGCAAATAAAAACATCAGAATCAACATACTAGTAATCAGAGTTGTTTTCATGGAGAAATTCATTTACTTATTTTTACAATTATAGATTTATCAATCGATGAAGTATAGCGGATCAAATTTTTATAGGAGGATGAATCCTGCTGAAATGCCAAGCATGATTTATGTTCAGGGCCAGTCGGGCATTTTTTAATTTTAATGGTGTCGATTCCTTCGTTTATGGCTTTGAATTTCCAAAAAACGCTTCCGCCACATCCGATGCATCCATTTTTTTCTTTCTCACCACTTACATAGAAACTATTTTGAAATTCCACATTTTGACATTGAAGTTGATTTATCCAACAGTTACTTAGTCCAATAGATCCATTTTCACTTAATTGGATAGAAAATGTTTCATTTTTTTTCAGTGTGATATGGTTTTCAGTTAATAAATCTACTGGGATTTTTTCATGCTGATTTTCATTCTTTTTTGAAGACTCCGTGCAAGATTGTATTCCAATCAATGCCACCAAAAGTATACTATTTGAGAATCGATTCATAGAAAGTGTAAAATAACTTCAATTTTGTTTTTTTATTGATATTTCGTTTTACTCAATTTAAGTGGTTGTCATTTCTTTACTACCTTTCTCCCTAAATTTCGATATAGGTCGATAAAAAGGCCTAGAAAGAAAAATGATGCACAACTGATTGGAAATGAATTAAAAATTCCAAAGAAAAATTGTCCGTCGGATGCTTTTTCCCAATTAGAGGATGTGTCAAGGTAGAAAAAAAAGGAAGGTATGATAAACCATTGTAAGGTGAAATAAGAAATGATATTTAACCGATTTCCTTCTGATTGGTGGGCATTGTTTTTTATGAAAAAATACGTCGAAACAAGAAACAACAAAATCAAGGCGATGATAACACTTATTCCGATGTATTTATACGGTTTGTCACCCCAAAAAAGGTGAAACAGACTTTCAAGAAATCCAGCAGGCAGGATGCACAACAGGGGAATGACGATCGTATACATAGAACAAAATCCAACAAGTGAAAAGATGAAACCGATCTTTGTTATTTCATATTTTTGGATCATCTAGGGTATTATTTTGATGATTTATTTTGTAAAGTTCAATGAAATGGCCTAATAAATTTCTATATTTTGATGTATCTCCCAAGTCAAACTCGAGCGTTTGACCGTCGTGAAAACAAATGAGTAATTTTTCTAAGTAATTGAATTTTTCGTAGCTATTCTTACTTTTTTCGGTTGAAATACCAGTGACACAAATCTCTGACCAATCAATCTGATCATCCTTATATTTTATACCATTTTTATCTATGCAAATGTCATTTAATCGTATTTTTTCAGGCAGTGGGAAATTTGCTTTTTTTTCATAAGGCTCTAAAATTCGGGTTATTGAAAGGTCTATGTTTCTTTTATTGAATATCCACCAACTATTTTTCCTTCGTTGAAAGTCTACTTTATCGTATAAAATTTCTACTCCTTCCTTTATCGTCATTGTTTATTTTTATCTTAATTCGTATTCAATTTTATTGTCGTCCAAATCTGCAATTTTAATAAAGTTCAGTTTTTCAATCAGTTTAATTGCTTTTTCGTTTTGTTTGGATGTTGCTGCCCAAATACGTTTTAGTCCCATATTTTTAAGACCAAATTCAATTGCTAATAACATTGCAAAAGTCATATAACCTTTACCTTGGTGATGAGGTAATAAAACGCAACCTAGTTCCCCTTCGCCTTTATCAAGTCCTCTGTAATAACCACAAGTACCGACAATTTTATTTGTTAATTTATCTACAATCCCCCAATGTATTGAGTTTCCGTTCGTGTAGTCCTCATTGATTTTTTCTTGCATTTCTATTGCTTGAGATAATGTCGTAGCTTGAATTGCGTCATAAAATGAAATTTCAATGATTTCAGGGATATCGGAATATTGAATTTGTCTTAATACTATTTTTTCATCTGAAATTCTAGGAAATTGGTCGTAAGGTGGAAGATTCATTTTCATAAATTTTTTGTCAAATTATCAAGGTTTTTTTATTTGCTTGAGCTTATTAATTTCTACAGATTATCGTTTTCCGGTAAGCTTCCCTAAACTAGGTGATGATTTCTGAAGTTAAAAATTTAATTTAAGTGTAATTCTATGTTATTTACTGCTATCTGGATAAATTTTTGATTTGTAAATAAGGTCTTTTTCCGATCACTCCATATTTCGAGTTCTTTAGTTATGGATTCTATCGTTTTGGAATTCTTATCAGAAATGATGAAATCAATCGTCGATAGTAATTCTAAACCAAAAGGGGAGTAAAAACCTTTTAAGAATGATTTCGTTTTTTCTACTATTTTTTTGTAGGTTAAATTCTCAGGTCGATTCAAAAATTCATTCACATCCAATTCAGCATCAGGGATTAACCCTAACTCTTCAAATGGTTTTTTGTCTTTTGAGCTATACCCCATTATGTAGCTGCCATTCAAATAGTATAATACATGTTTTACTTTACCAGAATATGGACCATAAAAATTGGGTTGAAATTCTAACTTGAAAGTATCCTTGGCTCCAAATCGCTGTAGAAAATAAGCAATTTTTTCGGAAGAAAATTCAGAAACAAACTCTCCATTACGAACCAATTCATACAATACAGAAAGTAGCATCGCTCTTGCTGGTGTTAGTTTTACGCGTTCTTTTTTTAAAACTTCTTTAATTGCATCTGACGGCTCATAAATGAAAATTTCACAATCTAAATTACTTAAATATTTTTCCAAGATTTGTTTTACTTTATTCCAATCCAAACCACCGTTGCCTGCACCTAAAGGAGGAATAGCAATAGATTTAATATTCTTTTCTTTTATTACTTTCAATAATTCAGCCAAACCACTTTCAATGTATTGGTATTCAGATGGTAAGCGCCAGTTTGTTTTAGTTGGGAAATTGATGATGGTTTTCTTTCCTAATAACAAAACTTCTTCTTTAGTAACCAGTAATTTACCTATTTTTAGTTCTTTATTTTTACAAGCACTGGCATATAATTTAAAATTATTCGGGAACATATTTTTAAACTGAAGGGCAATACCTTTACCCATTACACCAACAGTATTTACGGTGTTCACCAAAGCTTCTGCTTCGCTATCTAACAAGTTGCCTGTTTTATAGTGTATCATATTTTAAAAATAAAATTCTGATTTAATATGAACTTTTTCTGCATTTACACCAAAGTTAATGATTTTATCTTTTGAGTTTTGATTGTAAACCAAATAACCTAAAATCGCATGAATAGAAATATCGCCTGAAACTAAAAACTCTGCTTCTTTTCTTCTTTTTAAATCTAGGTCAGTATCGTCACGCCAGTATTTTGCTTTTATAGCATTCCAATCTAAAATATTGTTAAGATTATCAATGTCTTCTGATGTAAATTGGGACGTAAAACTGTCAACAGCGTGACCATTGGAAAATATAAAATCCAATTTTTGGTCAATGATTTTCTGAACAGAGGTAACGCAGTAAACAATATCTTCGGCAGGTGTAGGTGCTACCATATTAAAACCTTTTTGTACCACATACAGCATAGGAGTTCTAACACCAAAATAAAATGGAATGTATTCTCCCAATCGTCTTCCGTTGTTTAGTATTGTATTGTTTCGAGTTGTAATCAAGCTTACATCGCCAATAGGAACAAAATTGGGATTTTTGTTTGCCGAATTTGAATGTGTTATACCATATTGAATGATATGTGGAATATTCTTAATATGAGTCATTCTGAATAAGTATGTTTTATTCAAATCAATCATTCGACAAATCTATTTATTTCTTTGTTAATTTATTTGTTTTAATTCTTCGCCATAAAGGCTTTGTGGTAGCCTAGTATACCATATTCTTACTAATCTTTCCAACTCTTACTATTCAGCATTAAAATCACAATTTTTCCATCTGAAAGATACTGATTTTTTCTGTTGATCAAATAGATGAATCCATCCAAGCCCTTAAAACCGCTTTTCAAACGACTTTCCGTTGAATGTGTAGATGCTTCCGTCTTGCATGCCAAACCACAAAGTTCCTTGTTTGTCTTCCAAAATGGATAGGGCAAAGTCGTTGCTGAGGCCTTCTTTTTTTGTGTAATTAGTCAACTTTTCACCATCGTATTTCCAGATTCCCGCATCTCGGTCGCCAAACCAGATATTTCCTGCTCGATCTTCCGCAATGGTGAATACGTGTTCGAGGGTGCCAGGCATTGATTTTGCGCCATTTTTGTGACTTGAAGGGTGAATCAAATGGTGTTTTTCTGAAAAAGAAATGATCGAATCGCCTTCTTTCAATAATACGCCAATCCCATTGTTTCCGATCCAAAGGCGGCCTTTTGAATCATCGAAAATGCTTCGAATATGAAGTGGAGCAACCTTCCTGTCGAAGCCCAACGTTTTGTCGTTGATGATTTCAAAATCTTTTCCATCAAAGCCAAAAACGCCTGCATAGGTTCCAAACCAAATCAGGTTGTTTTTTCCTTTCGCGATGCTGGTAACAGCAAACAAATTATCGTGCGGATTCAATACTTCGTGGGCAGGAAATGCGAAATAACGAATACCTTGTCCGACCGTTTTGTAAACTCCTTCTTTTGAACCGGCGCCAAACCATAGATCTTGTTCCGATTTTGTCCATTTTTCTTGAGTTGGTTCGTGGAGTTGAATCGGAAAATTTGTGTGTGCTTTTTTTTGGTCAATTTTGGTGTGATTGACGAATTTTTGCCCGTCATAACTGCTCACACCATCTAGTGTATTCAACCAAATATTTCCCTGGCTATCTTCTTGGATCGAGTGGATTTGATTGTCAGAAAGTCCATCGTTGGAGGTGAAATAAGTAAACGAATTTCCGTTGTACATGGCAAGACCTTCTTGAAGACTTCCGAACCAATAATTCCCTTTGCTGTCTTGAAAAATTGCCCGAATTCCGGACGTAAATTTCAAGGTGTCGGATTGTGAATCCTCTCCCAAGTTGAGTTCTTTTGTTGATTTTTGTCCAACGCAGGAAATAAGCATCCATGTAATCAAACTCAAGAGTGTCATTTTTATCGTGTTCATTGGTTTAAGTTTTAGTGATCTACTTTTTTCCATTGGTATATAGGATCTTTACAAGCGAGTTGTAGTTCTTTCACTGTTTTTTTAAAACTTGAGGTGATAAGATATACTTACCAATTTCCATAGTAACTTCCAATAATTAATTTCTTGTATTTGTATTTATTTGATTCATTATCAAATAAATATATTTCAGTGTCTGTGATGTGTTTTTCGAAACCAACCTGAGATTTATATTTCTTATTTATAATCGTTTTATACTTTTCTCGGTTTGTCAGAACTACTTTATTTACTAGTAGGAGTATGCGAGTTGGATTACTAAAATACTTTTTCAAATGTGACGGAATATAATCTTGACTTGCTTGTTCGAAAGGAGAAAGAATAATTTTTTTATCGACTGACCTGAGAATGATATTCCAATCATTTTCATCATCAGAATTCGGTTCATTTGAATACAATTTACTTAAATCATCCAACCATGTTCCAACATAGGCTTTATCCCAACTGTCAATTGGACTAGAAATCAATTTGGATTTAAATTTTTCGTACAAATCGACTCTTAATTTCGTTTTATTACTGATTGTGTTTGATATTTCTATTCTTTCATTTTCATTGATAAGTTCAGGAAAGTACTTCATTATCCAACCAAGTTGAGCATGTTGAATAGGATTTTTGTAGCCTCGTAAAACAATCTTTGGGTTTAATATACTTTGTTGAATTATTTCATAATAAAGTCCAGCGTATTTATCCTGAAGTATCTTTCCAGTTATTGATTTTTCCCCTTTTAAATTGGATTCCTCTAATTCGTATAAACTGGAAATAATGTTTTTCTTTTCGTGACGTTGTATGAAAACTTCATCCTCTGAAAGTTCCAAAATCATCAATAGGCTGTCATCTTTTAAACTTAAAATTGCATTTTCATAGGAGGATTTTAAGAATGAAAATGTATTAGTGTCTTGAGCTGTTGTTCCACAAAATATAAAACAATATGTAGGTTGATTCAATAAATTTTCCTGTGAATTTACACACATTGAAATGAAAATTAAAAGAGTTGTAATACTTGTTTTCCAGTGAACCATACTATCTTTAAGTTAATTAGAACTATTTAATTTCGACTTAATAATCTGGAGTTTGAACTCGTCTATTATGATATCTTTTCTCAACATACCAAGGCAAGCGATCAAATACAAATTTTTGTTCCTTTTCCAAGTATTCCGAAAATCGGAGGTGTGTCAATTTCCTTTCCAAGAAATCATATTCAAAACTGACCATAGCTTCATCTTTATTTGTTGTGTATATTTCATCAAATTGAATGTTATTCAAGATATTAAACAGGTTTTTTGTTTGAACAATAGAATCTGGGTAAACATATAGATAAACGGAATCAGACAAATCGGTTACACGAATGGATGAAAGTTCGAGTGTATCAAAATCACCGCTATTTTTTATTGCTACGGAAATTGAAA
>CAYRMV010000135.1:0-8748 GCA_964425255.1 uncultured Flavobacteriales bacterium | reverse complement strand
GGAGCGCCTCCAGGATATGTTGGTTACGAAGAAGGAGGACAGTTGACAGAAAAGGTACGTCGCAAACCATACTCAATCATTTTATTAGATGAAATTGAGAAAGCACATCCAGATGTATTCAACTTGTTGTTACAAGTTTTAGATGATGGGCACATGACCGATGGATTGGGTCGAAAAATTGATTTCAAGAATACGATTTTGATCATGACTTCGAATATTGGTGCGCGTCAATTGGCTGATTTTGGTACGGGCGTAGGTTTTGGAACAAAAGCAAAAACGGAACAGCAAGATACAGAATCGAAAATGGTCATTCAAAGTGCATTGAGAAAAGCATTTTCGCCTGAATTCTTGAACCGTATCGATGATATGATTATGTTCAAAAACTTGTCAAGAGAAAATATTCACAAAATCATTGATTTGGAATTAGATAAGTTGTATGGGCGAATCAATAATTTGGGTTACCAAATTGAAATGTCTGAAAAAGCAAAAGATTTCATTGTTGACAAAGGTTACGATGAGAAATTTGGTGCTAGACCTTTGAAACGTGCCATTCAGAAATTCATTGAAGATCCGTTAGCAGAAGAAATTATCAAATCAAACCTTCAAGAAGGAGATAAAATTTCCATGGATTTGGAAGAAGGAAAAGAAGCCTTAACTGTAATAATTGAAAAAGGTAGTGCAAAAGCACCTACGAAAGAATAAATTTTTGAATATTATTTTAAAAAGTCGGGAGTTAGCTTCCGACTTTTTTTGTCACCAAGATTTTGGACATAAAAAAAGAGGCTGTCTTAGAAAGACAGCCTCTTTAAAATATGTTTAGGATTGAATTAGGCTTCTACACCTAATAATTCAGCCATTTTCAAACCGATGTGCGCAGGAGAATCAACAACGTGAATTCCACAATCGCGCATGATGCGTTTTTTCGCTTCAGCAGTATCGTCGTGCCCACCAACAATTGCACCAGCATGTCCCATTGTACGGCCTTTCGGAGCAGTTTCACCAGCGATAAAACCAACAACTGGTTTGGTACCATTGTCTTTGATCCAACGAGCAGCAATTGCTTCTAAGTTACCACCAATTTCACCAATCATAATGATTCCTTCTGTTTCAGGATCGTTCATCAACAATTCTACAGCCTCACGTGTAGTTGTTCCAATAATTGGGTCACCACCGATTCCGATTGCCGTAGTTATTCCTAATCCAGCTTTAGCAACTTGATCAGCAGCTTCGTATGTTAACGTTCCCGATTTAGAAACGATTCCTACTTTTCCTTTTTTGAAAACGAAGCCTGGCATGATACCTACTTTCGCTTCACCTGCAGTGATAACACCTGGACAGTTTGGACCGATTAAACGAGCGTCAAACCCTTTAAGGTATTCTTTTGCCTTAACCATGTCGTTTACAGGAATTCCTTCTGTAATACAAACAATCACTTTAATACCTGCGTTAGCAGCTTCCATAATCGCATCCGCAGCAAATGCAGGTGGAACGAAAATGATGGAAACATCTGCTCCCGTTTCTTTCACAGCATCAACTACTGTGTTGAATACTGGGCGATCCAAGTGAGAAGAACCTCCTTTTCCTGGAGTTACACCACCTACTACGTTTGTTCCGTATTCAATCATTTGACTCGCGTGAAAAGTACCTTCACTACCAGTAAAACCTTGAACAATTACTTTAGAATTTTTATTAACTAGTACGCTCATTTTTGCGGATTTTATGTGCTTTTTAAATTCGTTGTCAAATGTAAGGTTTTGATTTCGGATAGCCAAGTGAAAGAAGTATTTATTTGTCTAAAAGAGCAATATTTTGTAATTCTTCTCTTTTAACAGAATTCGATTGTTTTTTTAATTTTTACCAATTATGTTATTTTCGTACACCTTAACCTAAATTCTCTCGGGCGATTTTCACCCATAGATTGGCGATTGATTTTGTTTCAGCTCCGATGGATTGTGCCAAAATGAGTGAAGTAGTAAAAAGTACAACAGATAAATCACAAGCTTGCTTTCCCTCATTGAATTGATCAATGATTTCTTGTGCTTTGGTTTGTAAAAGAATTTCATGTTGATGTACAAACGAAGAGGGATCTTCGATATCAAATTCAATGGAAGGAGCAATAAGCGCATTGAGCCAATCAGGGCTTATTCTCAATACTAAATCATCCATGTTTTCGTTGGCTATTTTTTTCCAAGTAAGCCATGTATTTTCTTTCTCTGATTGTGTCAAATCTGTTTCAAGTAATAACATAAAAGCAATATCAGCGGTGTTTTGCATTACCTCCAGATATAGGTTTTGAGTGTTTTCAAAATGCAATGTTTGCTGTCCCGAAAGATAGTTTTCTACCGTTAGTTGAGGTAAATCAAGTACTTCTTTGCATCCATCTATACAAGGAAAAGATTTTCCTTGATAGAAATAGTGAATTTCATTTTCTTGAATTTGTCTACCTAATGGAAATAAACGACAAGCAAGTGGTCTATTTTCGTGAACAGTACATCCGATTTCAGAATTGTAAAGATTACACGCTTTTTTACTGCGAATATCCATTTCTCCATCAAATTTTAAGCGAATTCCTTTTAGGTCACAAAATAATGATTGGAATTGATGTACATTCATTTGTTTTGCTTCAGCCAAAGAACGCAACTCCCAAGGATTTAGCCACACTTGATTTCCGTGACAACATGTACCTTTTCGAGAACAGGTAAGGGGAAGGGTATCGTTTTTTCGAAGGACTGTATTCATAAATCGACCTGTTTACTTTGGTGTGGTAAATCTACTTTTTTTTGTATAAAATACGATGAAAATGCGTTTTTTTTGTGGTTGAATACTTGTTTACGAATATTATTAACTTCCCAAAAGTTGTATTTTAGTATAGATTTGGGAAGTAAATAATTAATAATTTTTCCGATTTTTTAAATTAATTAACTTGCCAAATGATTAAATTTAATCTATATTTGGGAAGTTAATATTAAGTATGATTGGAAGGAAGTACGAAATAAAACGATTGACGAATTCATTGAAATCATCTAATTCAGAATTGATTGCAATTTATGGTAGAAGACGTGTGGGTAAAACATACTTAATTCGCAACCTCTATAAAAATCACATTCGTTTTGAGTTTACAGGACTTTATGGAGGAAGTACCGAAAAGCAATTAGATGTATTATTTGATGAACTTTGCAAAGTATCTAAGAAGTTTAAAGAAGCAGATCGACCAACTGATTGGAAATCGGGATTCGAGTTATTGAAAAAATACATTAACGGACTTCGGAGCAAGGAGAAGAAAGTGATTTTTATCGATGAAATGCCTTGGTTAGATACACATAAATCCGATTTTCGGATGTATTTCAGTCATTTTTGGAATACCTATTGTGAAAAACGATCCGATTTGGTTGTTGTAGTTTGTGGTTCAGCTGCTTCTTATATGGTTCAAAATGTAATTTCAAATCGAGGAAGTTTACATGCTCGCATCACCTATAAATTACAAATAAAACCATTTACACTTGCGGAAACAGTTGATTACTTGGTAAGTAAACAAATAAAATGGGGTTACTATGATATCTTACATCTCTACATTGCCATTGGAGGGGTCCCTCATTATTTGAGTAAATTAGAAAAGGGAGAGAGTGTTGTACAAGCCATACAACGCCTGTGTTTTGATGATGGCGGAGATTTGAAGAATGAATTTGAGGAAATCTTTGAATCTTTGTTCACGCACTCGAATTCACACAGTGCGATTGTACGTGCTTTAGCGAAAGTGAATAAAGGAGTTTTACGCGATGACTTAATTAAGAAATCAGGGCAATATGGTGGAGGAGCTTTTACGCGTGCACTTGAAGAGTTAATCGCATCTGGATTTGTAACCAAATATCCAAGTTTTGATAAAAAGACCAAACAAATGTTGTTTCGACTTTCGGATGAGTACACCCGATTTTACTTGAAATTCATAGAGCCGAACAAGAATCAAGGAGTCTATTTTTGGAAAACGATGTTTCAAAAACAAACATACATTTCTTGGGCTGGATTTAATTTTGAAACTATCTGTTTAAAACACATTGATCAAATAAAAAGCGCATTAAAAATCGAAGGGATCCATTCCGTTCAATCTTCTTGGTCAAATGAAGAAGCTCAAATTGACTTAGTAATTAAACGTGCAGACCGTTGGATCAACATTTGTGAGATGAAATTTTATAGTTCTGTTTATCAAATCGACAAAAAAGAAGCTGACAACTTGCGAAATAAAATCCATCAATTTAAACAAGATACGGGTACAAATTATTCTGTTTTCTTGACTTATGTCACCACATTTGGGATTAATCAAAATGCCTCTTACCATGAATTAGTTGACCAGGATTTCACGATGGATATCTTGTTCAAAGAAATCAATTGAGTTTATTATTAAGATTATTTACTTCCCGAAAGTATTTTTTTTCGTTTGTTTTGGGAAGTAAATTATTATTAATAAATGTTTTTATTTATTTGTTTATCAATTTTTTGTGTTTATTTATTTTGTTTTTGAAGTTTGTTTGTTTTATCTTGTTTTTCCTAACTTCACGTCAAACTGATCTGGATTTCCAGTAATTCGAACATAAACCAAGCGAGCATTCTCAGAACGATATTTGATTTCTTCTGGATTTTCTTGATCTCCCTTTCGTTTGAATAGCTTTTTCCCTGCAACATGGCCAATCATCTTCCAAGGTACTCCGATTGTGTAGTCCATATCTAGTTTGTCGTTTAACCATTGCTCACCACCCAACTCTAAAAAGCCTAAATTGGATTGAATTCATAGCTGGAATCGAAATTTTTCCTTTTTTCCATAAAAAAGTATTTTGCAAAGTATCGAAAACAACTTTTTTCAATTGTTGATCTTCTTTTACTTCTTCGGCTGGTTTTTCTGTCGCAAAAGCATTCGCAATGTTCAAAGTTCCATCCGTATGCTGTACCAAATGAAGTTCTCCTTTTTTTAATCGTATGGTTTTGATGTCCATTTTACCAGAAATCAAGGTCCATAAATCAAAACCTATGTATGCATCATTGATATAAGCGATACGGCACTTTTTGTTTATTATCTTTCCTTCATAAATGGATACTTTTTCCAAATCAATCGAAATATAAGGAAAAGAGGCAAAGGGAGTAACATGACTTCCTTCTACTTGAACTGTGCCTTTGAAGTCCTGGTTTAAAGTCGTAATAACTTCTTGAACGATTGCATCTTGTTTCCAATAAACGATACCAATGGTTACAACAAATAATAAAACGGGAATTACTAAAATTCCGATAATCCATTTTTTCCAACGGGCAAGTTTTGATTTGACTTTCATACTTTAAAAATAAGTCTGAAAGTTTAAATTATCAACAAGATTGTTTGAAATTAAGTATACTTTTGAAAGCTTTTCCGAGGTTTTGGATGTTATCAGTTGGAAGTAACGATTCAACACTTTGATCTTTTAAAGATAAATCTGCTGCAAGTCCATGGATAAAAACGCCCAACAGAGTTGCTTGTAGAGCCTCATATCCTTGCGCGCGCAATCCAGTGATTATTCCAGTAAGTACATCCCCACTACCACCAGTTGACATGCCTGAATTTCCAGTTGAATTGAAATACGCTGCATCACCATCACAAACTACACTGTATGCTCCTTTTATAACAATGATTAGTTGGTGTTTTTTTGCTAATTTTTGTGTTTTTTCAATTCTATCCCAATCAGAATCTACTGAACCAATTATTCTTTCAAGTTCTTTGATATGAGGTGTTAAAATTGTTTTTGGCGGAATCAAATCGAACAGAAAAGGATGTATTGACAAACAGGTTAAGGCATCTGCATCCAAAACAAGGGGGATTTTTTTTCTAAATAATGTTTGAAGAATCTCCTTAATTTCATTTGACAAACCAAGTCCTGGACCAACACCTAAGGCTGTAACTTTTGTCCAGTCAAATCCAGAAAATTGGTTTTCTCTGCTAATTTCATCGATCATAGCTTCTGGAATTCGTCCGTAAAAAACAGGAGCGTAATTCCTTGGAATTATGCAAGAAAGAAGACCAACTCCGGATCTCAGACACGCTTCGGCTGCAAGTAACGCTGCTCCAATTTTTCCTTCCGAACCGGCTACTAAATAGGCATGACCAAAATTTCCTTTGTGATGAAAAGGCGACCTCTTTTTATAAATCGTTTGAATTCCGAATGCATCTATCCAATACTTATTGGTTAATACCTCTTCAAATGATTTTTTTTCTATTCCGATGGAATGTATGACGAGACTTCCTGTGTAAATCGCATTTTGAGGTAGAAGTTGCGCAACTTTTGGTATTTCAAATGTGATGGTTGTATTTGCTTGAATGATAGCAGATTCTGGAGGTGTAGGACGATCCGAGAATAAACCAGATGGAATATCGATACTTATTACCGTACATTTTGAAAGATTGATCCGCTCAATAGCTGTGTGATAAATTCCATCTGAAATCACTCTGCTTAAACCAGTTCCGAACAAAGAATCGACGATGACTGAATTTGGGTTCAATTCAGGGAAATCTTCTTGTTTTGTAATTACGCTAATGTTTCCACCTATATTTTGGAGGCGTATTAATTGAATTTCAGCTTCTTTTGAAAGCTTTGAAACTTCTCCAATGAGAAAACAATCGTAATTTTGTTTGGAATGATGGAACAACCTTGCTAATGCAAGACCATCGCCACCATTGTTGCCTGTCCCACAAACAAGTACAATGTGTTCAGATTTGAGTTTTTGTAGTTCATTCCAGCAAACGTAAGCAGCTCTATCCATCAGGTCAACTGAAGTCATGTTACGCATTTCAATCGTCTTTTGATCAATCTTGCACCAGTGAGAAACATCTGGAATCTTTGTCATATCCATACAAACAAAGATAGCATTTAGTAACAAGTTTGACTTGAATTGCAGACAAAAAATGCGGGCTGTTTTTTAATCGAATCTTGTGAAATGAACTGACAGTATGAAATTAAAACTCATTTTGAAGTTGAAATTGATTAAAAGCGCCTAGTTCTATGAGACAAATTCATTCTTTTTCTTTGTATCTTTGCACCCAATTTTGAAATTCATGAAGAACGCAGAAGCAATCGAAAAACGAAGAACCTTTGGTATTATTGCTCACCCCGATGCAGGAAAGACAACACTTACAGAGAAATTACTTTTGTTTGGTGGTGCGATTCAAACTGCCGGTGCGGTAAAGAATAATAAAATCAAAAAATCTGCGACTTCCGACTTCATGGAAATTGAAAAACAACGCGGAATCTCGGTGGCAACATCCGTTATGGCGTTTGAATACGGCGGAAAACAGGTGAATATTTTGGATACTCCTGGTCACAAAGACTTTGCTGAAGATACCTACCGCACATTGACTGCTGTGGATAGTGTTATTTTGGTGATTGACTGTGCAAACGGGGTAGAGGAACAAACAGAAAAACTGATGGAAGTTTGTCGGATGCGAAAAACACCTGTGATCATTTTTGTCAACAAAATGGACAGAGATGGAAAAGATGCTTTTTCGTTGTTAGATGAATTAGAGACAAAATTGGATTTAAAAGTTCGTCCTTTGACTTGGCCAATTGGAATGGGAGATTATTTCAAAGGAGTTTACAACATTTACGATCAACAAATCAATTTATTTCAAGCAAACAAGACCAAGATTTCCAAAGATATCGTTAGTATTTCAGATGTTCACAGTGCAGAATTGGATGAATTAATTGGTGATAAACCAGCGGAAGAATTACGGGAAGAACTTGAAATGGTTGAAGGAGTATATGATCCGTTTGATCGCGAGCGTTATTTGACAGGTGAAGTGGCACCCGTATTTTTTGGTTCAGCAGTGAATAATTTTGGAATTCAAGAATTACTAGATACGTTTATTCGAATTTCGCCTTCACCAAGAGGTAGGGGAACGGATGTTCGTTTTATCGAACCTTCAGAACCAAAATTTTCTGGTTTCGTGTTTAAAATTCACGCCAATTTAGATCCAAAACACCGTGACCGAATTGCCTTTTTGCGAATTGTTAGTGGAAAATTCGAACGCAATACATTTTATACGCATGTTCGATTAGATAAAAAGTTCAAATTTCCAAATCCAACTTCGTTTATGGCCCAAGATAAAAGTGTCATTGATGAAGCTTTTCCGGGAGATGTAATCGGGTTGTATGATACAGGTAACTTCAAGATTGGAGATACTTTGACGGAAGGGGAAAAGATGATGTTTCAAGGAATTCCTAGTTTCTCGCCAGAAATTTTCCAAGAATTAGAAAACTTAGATCCATTGAAATCGAAACAATTGGAAAAAGGAATCCGACAATTAACTGATGAAGGTGTTGCTCAGATGTTTATTCAACAACCTGGAAATCGTAAAATTGTGGGTACAGTTGGTCAACTTCAATTTGAAGTAATTGCTCATCGTTTGGAACATGAATATGGTGCTTCTTGTCGATTTGTTCCAAGGAATTATCACTTAGCATGTTGGATTACAACAGATAATGAAGTTCAATTGCAGAAATTCTTGATGGCAAAATCAGGAAATATTGCGAAAGACAAAGACGATAATTATGTTTTCTTAGCTGAAACACCATTTTTATTAACGATGGCTGAACAAGATTATCCAGATCTGACATTCCATAGAACATCGGATTTCAAGTTGGAAGGAAAATAAATTATCGATAAATAGGGAAATTCTCAAGTAATTGAATATGACCATTGGATTGATTGACTTGTAACAAGTGATGATTTAATCCG
>CAYRMV010000134.1:0-8771 GCA_964425255.1 uncultured Flavobacteriales bacterium | reverse complement strand
GAACAGGATTGTAGGACTTTCCCTTGGTATTGTTCGGGAAGGGAAAACGGTGTATACACAGGGATATGGTTTTACTTCTTTGAAACAAGATTTCCCCGTGACAAATCAAACGGTTTTTCTTTCAGCTTCCATAACTAAGTTATTTACAGCTACGGCGATTATGCAGATGGTTGAACGGGGAGAAATACACCTGACGGATAAAATTCAGGATATTTTGCCTAATTTTAGGATGAAAGATCAGCGATACAAAACAATCACAATTGAACATTTATTGACACACTCGTCGGGGTTGCCATGGGAACATGTTTTGGAAAATTCACCAAATGATTCTACTGCATTAGCTCTTTTTGTAGCGAGTTTAAAAACAGAAAAACTCCGATTTATGCCCGGAACAAAAATGGATGGATCTACATACAGCAATGTAGCTTATTCCATATTAGGATTAATTATTCAGCAAAAATCAGGCTTAACTTACAGTCAATATCTGCAAAAATATCTTTTTAAGCCAAGTAAGATGACGGAATGTTATTTGAGTAAAAAAGATATTCCCATTGAGTGGATGGCAAAGCCACATTGGTTATCAGGAACTTCAAAGGAGATTAAACGCTTTAATCTCTATGGTGAAATTAGAGATATTCATCCTGTTAAAAAGTATCCAGAAAATCCGATAGTTGAATCTACATTTATACCAAGAACAATGGAACATGACCCTGCTGGAGGAGTATATCTTTCGGCTGATGCGCTTTGTTTGTGGATGGAAAAAATGCTCCAGATTTATGCTGATTCAAGTAGTTCAAGTACTTTGGTGCTTTCCCGAAAATCATTGCTTGAAATGTGGTCATTGAAACGAAATATCCCAACAAAATTAACATCGATAGGTTTAGGTTGGTGGAGATATGCTGATCCCCAATGGGGAGATTATCTATTCCATGTTGGAAGAGAACCAGGATATTGTTCTATTCTGTTGTTAAATCCAGACCAAAAATGGGGAATTACCATCTTGTGTAATGGTATGTATGCAGATCAACTGGTATGGAATGAGTTGCCAGGTTTAATCCTTTCATTTTTAGAGTAGTTAAAAACACATCAATTTTTTATGTCCATTCAAATTGAAACAGAGCGCTTACTTCTTCGGGAAGTTGATTGGAAAGATCAAACTGATTTTTTTGAAATGGATTCCGATCCAGAAGTTCACCGATTTATTGAGCAAAGTCCACTTACATCAATTGTTCAGGTATTACCCATCATAGAGATGCTTAAAAAACAATACCAAGAAAACGGAATTGCACGCTGGGCTGTTGTAGATAAGAAAACAGAGGAATGCATTGGATGGTGTGGACTGAAATTTTTTCGAGAAGCGTTAAACGGTCACCAAGATTTTTATGAATTAGGTTATCGATTCAAGCAGAAACATTGGGGAAAAGGATTTGCAACTGAATCAGCAAAAGCCGTTTTGGATTATGGTTTTTCTCAGTTGAAAATCAATAAAATAGTGGCATTTACACATTTGGATAACGATGCTTCTGTGCATGTACTTTCGAAATTGGGATTTCTTTTTGAAGGAAACTTTGACTACGATGGAGAAGTTTGTAAATGGTTTGAATTAACCAAAAATCGATGGAGTGAAGTGTTATGATGACGTTCTTTTCATTTTTTAATTCATTCAATCATCCACGGAGGATTTTTATTATCGATTCAATTGGTGCGTTGTTCACTTTTGCAACTACGTTTTTCCTTGCTGTTCAATTTTCTCATTACATTGGTTTACCAAATCAACATTTAAAAAGTTTAAGCTTTTTAGCACTCGGCTTTTCTGTGTATTCTTTTTGTTGTTATCGGTTCGTTCAAACGATCAAATCTTGGCATTTGCAATTAATTGCTTGTCTGAACTCCGTTTATATTTTGTTTAGTTTTATTCTTATCTCTTACTACTTTCCTGCTGTTTCACCATTTTTTCTGGGGTATTTTGGTTTGGAAACAATAGTCATTTTATTTTTAGTACGAGTAGAATTGAAATTGTCACAAAAAGTAAAAAAACATGCAAACTAAACTGATATTTTACACCTCTGATGGTGAGGGTTTTAATCCGTTTGAAAAATGGAATGACAATCCAATTTTACTTATTTTTTATCATACGGATTGTTTGGGTTGCACGGGTCGAGCATTGCCTTTGGCTTATGAATTTAGTAAACAATATCCACAAATACAATTACTTGTTGTTCATGTAGATTTCCCTTCTCGACTTGTTTCGGAGGAAGAAATTCAAGCCATTTTTACTGATGGAAAAGCTCCTTTTTTGATTTATCGGGATAAAAATGCACTAATGTATCAACAATTTCAAGCAGAAGGAACACCACATTGGTTGTTGTTTGATCGAAATGGAGATCTGCGTCATTCGATTTATGGTTCGCAGGAAAATGCGCAAAATAGGTTGTTTTATGCACTTGAAGAATTAATAAAAGGCTAGAATTTGTATGAATCAAACTGGAAAAATAACATATGAATTTAAAGGTTTTTTTATGGAACCACGATGGTCCTTCAGGATGGTTTTTTGTCTCGTTACCCACTGAAATTTCTACTGAAATTCGCTCGTTGTTTCAGTGGCAAGAAGAAGATTGGGGAAGATTAAAAGTAAAAGCAGAAGTGAAAAATCAAGTTTGGGATACTGCTATCTGGTTTGATACAAAACAGCAAACCTATTTGTTACCAATCAAAGCGGAAATTCGTAAAAAAGGAAAATTAGAAGAAAAGGATTTGGTGACGATCCGGATTTTTATTTGATAAATGGTTCGAAAATACTATTTTTAGTCATTGGATTTAAAAGTAGTATATGCAAAATACACGTATTTTTCAGATGTCCTTTGCAAGTGTATATCCGCATTATGTGACGAAAGCAGAACGAAAAGGAAAAACCAAAGAAGAAGTGGATCAAATTATTTTTTGGTTGACTGGATATGATGCTACCGGCTTGCAATCGGTTTTGGAAAACAAAATCACGTTTGAACAGTTTTTTGCTCAAGCACCCCGCATGCATCCCAATGTTGGAATGATTAAAGGTGTGATTTGTGGTTATCGAGTCGAAGAAATCGAAGATCCGCTGATGCAACAAATTCGCTACCTAGATAAATTGATTGACGAATTAGCCAAAGGCAAAAAAATGGAGAAAATTTTGCGAAGTTAAATCCAATCAAAAAAAGTTGTCATACATTTATTACTGTGAATAAAATTAGTTACATTTAACCAATCGATAAACAACAAAACAACTTAAAAATAACGCTAACATGATTAACATGAAAAAAGTAAGCCTCGTTTTCTCATTCGTATTGAGTTTCCAATTGGTTTTTTGCCAGGATTTTACAAACCAACAAACAATTAAAGAAGAACAAATTATTCCCGTTTGGAATCATCTTTTGAATCTAAAAAATCAGATGGACACCACGCATCAGGAATTGATTAGACATTTTTTGAATTGTAGAGTTGAGCGATCCTTTTTAGCTGAAAGTTATTCATCAGAAGCTTCAGCGTCGTATATCAAACGTCGCTTTAAATCGAATAAATATGGGAGTACACGGCATCGTTTGATTTATAAAGATTATGAATCTTTTAAAATGAAAATTGTGGCGAGAAATGGAAATGTTTCCTTTGTCAAATTCAAAACCAAAAAAGATCTAAAAACGATTTTCTCGGAATTAAATGATGTTCAAATAATCAAATATCGTTTTGTTTTTATTGATGATGTCGTTTATGTTTCGTATCGAATTTTATTTAAAGAATATAAAATAAATATTAACAAACAAATTCAACTACCCGTCACTGATTTAAAACCTTTATTTAATTGATTAATAGGATTTAGTGATTTTTTATTTTGATTTTAATTGAATTTTTTACCAAGTAAATCGAAAGTGTAATTTTTGATTTGCTTGGTGTTTTTTTCATCGTTTTACACGTTTTTTATTGTTTATTATGAAGTAGGTCATGTTATTTTTCGCCAAACGTTCCGACGAAAGCAAAAAACAGAAGTTCTTTCGGAGATACTTTGTATCTTTGTCGCATGCAAGATACGTACAAACACAAAGGACTTCGGAAGCAATTAATCGATGAATTACGTGCTAAAGGAATCACAGACGAACGTGTTTTAGAAGCTTTCATGGCTGTACCTCGCCACTTCTTTTTGGATCTAGCATTTGAAAAACAAGCATATTCGAATATGGCTTTTCAAATTGGAGCTGGACAAACCATTTCTCATCCATATACAGTTGCTTTTCAAACGCAGTTGCTCAATTTACAGAAAGGAGATAAAGTTCTTGAGATTGGTACCGGTTCTGGTTTTCAAACGTCCATTTTGTGCCAAATGGGAGCGAAAGTAGTAAGTATAGAACGCCAACGCGAATTATTTGTCAAAGCAAAACACATCATTCATCACCTGAATTTTAATCCCAAATTGTTTTACGGTGATGGATACAAAGGAAATGCAACATACGCTCCTTACGATCAAATACTTGTTACCTGTGGTGCCCCTTTTGTTCCTGAAGCTTTATTGAGCCAACTCAAAATCGGTGGAGTTTTAGTCATTCCACTTGGAGCGGGATCTGTTCAAGAGATGCAACGAATCACACGTGCCTCCGAAACAACTTATCAAACCGAGGAGTTTGGCGATTTCAGCTTTGTTCCTATGTTAGAAAATACGAAATAAATGAATAGTAAAGAATTAGCGAAAAGATCACAAGGAAATTGTGAACTTTGTCAAGCTCCTGCAGAACAAGTATTGGAAGTAACTCCAAGTCAACACGCTGGACGAATGGAAGATTATGTTCATGTTTGTGCTACTTGTTTTGATCAAGCAACAGCAAAAACGGACATGGATGCCAACCATTGGAGATGTCTGAATGACAGCATGTGGAGTGAAGTGCAAGCCGTTCAGGTACTTGCTTGGCGCATGTTACAACGAATCAAACAAGAAGGTTGGCCGCAAGATTTGTTGGACATGCTGTATTTGGATGATGAAACTCTTTCTTGGGCGAAAGCAACGGGAGAAGGAGAGGAGATTGATGAAGCATCTATTCACCGCGATTCGAATGGCGTTCAGTTATTTTCAGGAGATTCTGTGGTATTGATCAAAGATTTGAATGTGAAAGGAGGAGGATTTACAGCCAAACGAGGAACCGCTGTCCGAAACATCACTTTGGTTCACGACAACCCCGAGCACATTGAAGGAAAAGTAAATGGTCAAACGATTGTGATTTTGACACAGTATGTGAAGAAATGAGAAATCAATCGGGAGATTTTGCGTACTATAATTTTTTATCAAGCTTAAACAAGTGCAAGTTTACGTGAACCGAAAAAGTTGTTTTATTTAGTTTATGAATTATAAATATGAAAACTAGATGGCTTTAAAACAATGCTTTCAACACAATTTTGGGCGTGATTTTTTTTCAATCTTACTCATTTTTAATAATACCTTTGTGTTTTGAAAGAACTAGCATATTTTGAGAAGAGTTTTAATCATAGATGACGAAGAAAAACTGAGAACTTTATTGACAAGAATAATCAGTTTGGAAGGATTTGAAGTGTTACAAACGGGTGATTGTAAAACGGCACTAAAAAAATTGGAGCAGAACAAGATTGATGTGGTGCTTTGCGATGTTAAATTACCTGACGGCAATGGTGTTGAATTTGCCAAAAAAGTCAAAGAAAAGTTTAAAATACCAGAAATCATTTTGCTGACAGCTTATGGAAACATTCCTGATGGGGTACAAGCTATAAAAAACGGGGCATTTGACTACATCACGAAAGGAGATGATAATAACAGAATCATCCCATTGATTTATAAGGCTTTGGAGAAGGTTGACTTAGCTAATAGAGTCCAACAACTTGAAAAACAACTCGGTGATAAACATTCATTCAACAAGATTATAGGAAAATCAAAACAGATTCAAACGGCCATTGAGTTAGCAAAAAAAGTAGCTGTCACTGATACAACTGTTTTGTTGACAGGTGAAACTGGAACGGGAAAAGAAGTTTTTGCTCAAGCAATACATCAAGAAAGCAATAGAGCTAAACAGAATTTTGTCGCGATTAACTGTTCAGCTTTCAGTAAAGAATTATTGGAAAGTGAGATGTTTGGTCATATTACTGGAGCATTTACAGGAGCAAGTAAAGATCAAAAAGGGCTTTTCGAGGAAGCAAACAACGGAACTATTTTCTTAGACGAAATTGGTGAAATGTCGTTGGAACTTCAAGCAAAACTTTTACGGGTTTTGGAAACGGGTGAGTTTATTCGGGTTGGTGAAACTAAACCCACTAAAGTAAATGTTCGTATTATAGCAGCTACGCACAGAGAATTGCAAAAGGAAATTAAAGAAGGACATTTTAGAGAAGATTTATTTTACCGAATTTCAACTTTTCAAATTCATTTACCTCCATTACGTGATAGAGTAATTGATATTGAATTAATTAGTAATCATTTTATTAATATTTCATCGATTAAAACGAATAAAAAGATTAAGGAAATAACTCCTAGTTTTTATGAAGCTTTGAAACAACATCAATGGAAGGGAAATATTCGAGAGCTAAAAAATGTAATCGAACGCAGTTTGATTTTAGTCGAAAATGGAGTGTTGAAGGTAGAAAATTTGCCTTTTGAAATACAACAGAATTCGACTTCTAATACGCAAATTTTAAACAGACCGCTATCAGCTTTTGAACTGGCAAGTGCCGAGAAATTACACATTCAAAAAGTATTGAACTATACCAATGGAAATAAAACCAAAACAGCCGAACTATTGGGAATTGCATTGACCACACTTTATCGTAAAATTTCGGAATACGCCTTGGAATAATCTACTCTTTCAAAACGCTATGATTGACCCTTTCAAAATGAAAGGGTTTTGTTTTTTGGTATCGTCAGAATAATGATTTATCTATTTGATTTATTGTGTTTTAACTGTTTTTTGAAGATTTAGGAACGACATTTGGCATAAACAAGCAAATAAATTTTTTTTTATGACAAAGAAACAAAAAACAGATGTCCGAGAAATTGAAGATTTGGAACTAAAAACACTCGATGCCATCTTCAAAGGGCAGAAAGAAAAGGTAAAAAAACTGTATGTAAAAGTTGAACGCCTTTTCGTTAAAGGGAATGATTATACTCGTTCCATTATTGCTAACAAATTCATTTTTCCGTTGTCTCAATTACTAGAGATGAACTATAGTTGGGGACGTGAATACCTGAATTTATTCCCGTCGCAACTCAAAGCAGAATATTGTAGGCAAATCAATTCATCTGGAATCTAACACTCTTTAGCAATGAGAATAGTAATGTATTTAACGGGATTGGCAGTATATGCTTTATTATTTAAAGTGATGGATGCCTTTGAAAAAATTTGAAATGATGGAATCAAAAATTATCAACACAGTAAAGGAGTGGCTACCTTGGGCAGTTAGTGAAAACAATTCGATTTCTGAATACTCTCTACTTAAAAATTTAGCAGAATTCAGTAAAGAGCAATTTAAAATGAATAACCCTGAAAAGGCCATTGAAGTGATTAAAATTATCAATTTAATCTATTCAAATAGTCACCTGCACGAAAAAAATGCAATTGAAAATGAATTTCTTGAAGTTCTTTCAGCTGATGAGTCGCCAGGTAGTCTGAAAAAGCAGCTCAGTCTATTTCCGGAAAAACTGAAAACTACTTATTTAAAAAACATTCTCGAAAATTAAAAAATTATGGTAGCATTATTTATAATCGCAATTGGAGTGTTTGGCTATTTATGTTATGTATTAGTCAAACCCGAAAAATTTTAAATAAAGACCAATGAAAAAAGAGAAACTAAAATACAATCAGCAACTCGAATGCATATCATTTTTTTGATAGTTGGTTGCAGTTTTAGGCTTTTGTTTTGGTTGTTTAACCTTTTAAAAAATTAAAAATGAATACAGAAATACTAGGTGTAATTTTCATGTATGCGATTGTGATTGCATTAGCAATTCCACTTGGGCGCTATATCGGCAAAATTTTCAATTATGAAAATACATGGCTCGATAGAATTTTCAATCCGTTGGATAAGCTTTTTTTTAAACTAAGCGGAATTGACCCTTCCAAAGAGATGAACTGGAAACAGCATTTGGTGGCTTTACTCACCATCAACGCATTTTGGTTTGTGATTTCCTTTTTTGTACTGACCAATATGAGTTGGTTACCTTTGAATCCTGATAACAACCCGTCAATGAGTTGGGATTTAGCCTTCAATACGTCTGTAAGTTTTGTTTCTAACACAAATTTGCAGCATTATTCTGGTGAAACAGGATTGTCCTATATGGGACAACTTATTTTGATGCTTTGGCAATTTATCAGTGCGGCAACGGGTATTGCTATTTGTGCGGTAGTGTTTCTTGCTATGAAAGAGAGAACAACTGATAAACTAGGTAATTTCTATAGTTTCTTTGTTCGCACTTGCACAAGAGTTTTACTGCCAATTGCTTTTATTGGTGCAATCATTTTAGTATTTAATGGTACGCCGATGACTTTTGAAGGTAAAGACACCATCACCACATTGGAAGGTGTTGAACAAAATGTTAGTAGAGGACCAGCAGCGGCATTTATTCCCATAAAACAATTGGGTACAAATGGCGGTGGATATTATGGCCCCAATTCCACCAACCCAATGGAAAACCCTAACTATCTGACGAATATATTGGAGACTATCTATATCTTCCTTATTCCAATAGCGATGGTTTTTGCACTCGGAAGAGTACTGAAACGAAGAAAATT
>CAYRMV010000133.1:0-8802 GCA_964425255.1 uncultured Flavobacteriales bacterium | reverse complement strand
ATAATTGAAAATGGAGAATGAAGAATTGAAAAGGAAGAATGATCGCTCTCCTGTCTACTTCGATCAAATTCCGGGTACTTGACGAAGTGATAATCTAAATTGAAGGAACACATACAGCCACAAATGGACCGATTCGGCTGACACCGCCTAATCAGCATCGTAAACCTGTTGGATGATCAAGCGTTCTCCTTTTGAAAGGCGATAGGTTGCATCGTGAATGCCGAAGTAGTTCATCAGTTGCTGAAACAGGATGTATTTGTCGTCAGCGATAAGCGCAGCTTCATCCAGATCACGTTCAAATTTTTTATTCGAAACAAGATAGTCCTCGCACAAAAAACAGTCATAATCCATGTCGATGAATAATGCGCCTTGATAGTTTTGTGTTCCCCAGTATGGTTCTCGTTCCAAGTAAGTGGAAATGCTGTCCGGTATGAGGCGTTTGTAAACCGACTCTTTGGGAACATAGATCCGAAAATCGTTAAATTCCTCCTGACTTACTTTGTATAGTTTGTTCGACCAGATGTACTCTTTCAGCATGCGGTTTTGGTTGCAGCGCTCATCTGCTTCACGCACCGTAAAGTTTGGATCAAATGTAATGCGCAGTTGGATCGGTCCGCCCATATCAATCGGTGTCCAATTACTTAGAGTATCATCAAAAGCACGTGGCGGAAGACTCACTGTTGTAACCGAACCCGACCAGTTTACTAATCCCTTGTCAAAATAAGCTGTGCGGTTTGTATTTTCGGAAGCTGACTTCCAATTCTCGTTACAGCGCGCGCAGTAAAACACGTCGATACCGTTCGAATCGGGGAGGAAGAACCATGCGTCGTCTGCCAGGGCATCCAGTTCGGCAGCCATCGTCTCCACGCTTTTGGATTGGGCCCAAAGCAATGCGGGGAGAAGGAAGATGCCAAGGAGGAGTTTCATGGTTGCAAATTAAGAATGTAGAATTATGAATTCAGAATTGAAAAGGTAGTTCAAAAAGTTCAAAGGAGTTTCAGTTTGTTTTTTTATCCTTAATTATAAAAATACTCATGGATCGGAATGTGGGGTCTGCTGGTGATCTCCTCTACTTGCATGGCCTTCAGTTCTTGTACAATTTCATCCATTTTTTTCTTGTTCCAGGATAAGCCCCAATTTGGAACAATGATCGACGTGGCCATTTTTTCAAATTCACCATTTCTGGATGAATGAAAGGTTGCGTGAATTTCTAAAATGTAGAAGAACTTGGTGATCCTTTTATAGAATCTGATCTTATCTGTGTTGTAGCGCAGCGTTTTGCGGCGCTTTTGGATCTCCAATTTCTGATTGATCGGATCTAGTTTCAAGAGTCGTGGCACCTTGCGGAAATAAACCCATACCGGAGATAACACGAAGAATAAGAGGAAAAAGGAAAGTATAATGCTGGAGGGATCTGTGATTGCATGAATAATGGGCTTGTGATGCTTGACGGCATGTTTGATTGCAACCAAAATATGAATACCACTACCGTATAGGATGAAGTACACCAGCGTTAAGAGCAGGTCGGTAGGTTTTCCTTTCCAAGTCTTGATCATTTTCTTGCTAACGGAATCTTAATTTTTAAATGCAAACGAATTCAAAATGCGTTCACCGATTTCCGCCATCTCGGCGTAGTTGTCTTGTTCGCATGTGAAGGTGAGGATGTAGGCTTTTTTGTCGATTACCCAATAGTATTGCTCAAAGGTTAACTGATAGATGCCTTGATCACCGGAATAAATGATCTTGTGGTATTCTCCCCGCTCGTCTTTTATGCGCTTGCTCTCGATCAAGGTAGAATTTGTTATCATGGTTTTAATTTGACCTTCTGAAATTTCCGTGAACTGGTTCAGGTCAATGTTGTAAGCGCTTAGGTCTTGGATCAATAAATTGACGTTCTCGCGAAATGGATCCTCTTTCGAAACCGATGGGGCATAAATGAAAAAGCTCGTGCCCATGGTTCCACTTTCATCCAGCTCCCAGCTTAAGGGGTAGCTGATGGTGTAATTGGCATGCTCAAGTACGTTCCAGTCGCTCAAAGCCTTCGTATTTTCAGAATCGTTATTGGTGGTTTGTCCAAAGAAACTCACGGAAATCAGTAAAAAGGCCAACAGGATGCGTGTCATGTGAGTTGTGTTTGTCATTTTGATGGTGTTTTGCAGTTTTTACCGCGCTTTCCCGAAGATACGTTTTTTTGTTTGCAGGGGGGTTGGATAATCAGAAATGTAATATGACTTTATAAATTTTACTTTTTACATCAACTTACTCAACAACAAAATAATCAAGCAGACGAATACCCAATCTAATATAATCATCAAAGGCGTAGCAACCATGCAATAGTCACTGTCATTCAGATAATAGACCTTGAAATTCTTTCTCAGGAATAGTGGAAATAAGCTTGAAAGTATAATGATCTTAATCCGATGTTTTGAATACGCTAAGTTCAGACTCTCGATTTTGACTTTGTAAATGGGATTGGAGTCGGGTGTTTGGAAGATTTTGATAATCTTCCCTAGAGCCGATTTACCATTCTTTTTATAGAATCGATACAATTTGATCAACTGGATTTCTTGGTAAATCAAAACGATTAGGAACCCAGTTAGGATCAAAAAACTAAATTGATTGTGATGCATGTTTCTTTTGCTTCTATTCAGCCTTAACTTCCGGCTCTTTCCTTTGAATTTCCGGCTCATTGTGCATGAACTCTTCACGGCAATGATAACAATGCAACGATGATTCCGATAAAACAAAACCCAAGGCTGTGCTAATCAGGTCGTTTATGCTGTCATTGTTCGATGAAAGCTTGGAAAAACCTGGCCATGTTGTCGATTTACCATAAAACACACCTAAGCTGTCCAATGCGTAATATAAACTTCCGCCATCAATAGGAGCGTGATAATCGCTGGTATACATTTCTACAACATGTTGTTGATTCCTGTAAAAAAAGTGTTTACGTGCTAACATGCTGTCTCTCGGGTCAACCTTGCAGATTTTGTTGTAGTCAAGTGTATCTGGAGAGTTACCGCGATTCCAACAAGTGAGGTAATACAACTTCAATTCCGCTTGTTGGTCTACCGCCTCTTTTCCTTGGCAAGCAAGCAGCAATGCAGTCAGAAGAAGAAAAGGGATTGTTTTTATCATAGCATCTTATTGAGTGATATTTTTATTTAATCAGGTATATCGCCTCAGAGCTTTGATGGCCGGTTTTGTTTTTGTTCAGTTCTACCACCATATGCATGAATTCATTATCCACTTGATTGATGTATTGAATGATTTCTTCAGAAAGCATTGACCCTTCTCCGGTAAAAGTCTTGTCTCCAATAGTTGCTTTCCATGATTTGATCTCGTAAGACTCGAAAATTCCCTGTTCGCGTGGATAGGCACATGTAATGTTGGTGGAATCTTGCATTTGTTCAATGAACTGTCCGCCTGTTTGATTGGATAATTGAATTGGCGGAACCGGATAATCAATAACATCGAAATTACGCCCTATCAACGAGCATTTTGTTTTTGCATCTATTACATTCCAGACGGTCATAGACAATTTACCAGGAGCAATTGGCGTGACTTTATAAATCAAGCCTCCAGTCATTTTTTTGCTTAATTCAACGAACTCAATTTTTGCATTTTGTGCAGTTATTCTGATATCATAATTACCACTCGTTGTGACATTAAATGTGTATTCCTGACCCGCATAAAGTGTTTGAGTTGATTCAACATCCAAAACTGCTTGAGGCACGATATTTTTTCTAGACGTGTTGATGGTAACATCCTTTTGCGCGATGGAATAAATTGTCATGCAAAGGAACAAAGCGCTTAAAATTGTTTTCATTTCATTCATGTTAGGTGTTCGATCTCTAATGAGTTTTAGCCTAATTTACTTCTTCCCCCATCAATTCATCCCCATAAAGATAACAAGCGCGACGATTTCCAGGATAAAAATGGCCAGACCGATACGGGCAAAGCGTCTTCCTTGCAGCAGCAGCTCGTAGGAACTCTGTTTATACTCTTGGGGTGCTTGTTGGTAAGTCGTTAAGGCATCTTGCGCCTGATCCAAACTGACTTTGATCAAGACCAAGCCGATGAGCGCACCGGGCAAAACACACAAGATCATCCCAATGAGGCCTTTGTAATACACGCTCGTATCATTCACCAAGCGCTTGTTGCCAGTTCCAGCTGGCATGGAATCGATGAGGTTGGGGGTTTGCATGGGGTTGGGGTTATTTTTTTGCAATACTTAGGAGTGCTATTGCTCGATTTGAAATTTTTAGTTTAAAATTTGTGGTTTTTAGAATCTCTTATATAATTTTTTCTATTACCTCCTCACAAAAGTCTTTCAAACTTTCGTTATTTGCGACGAAATTTTTTACTCGAAAATTTTTTTTCTTTGAGAATGAATTTGATATTGTTTTGAAACCTGTATAGTCGTGACGGTAATTAATTTTTTGCCTCGATAGAACGTACTTTAAACGAACTTTTGGATCGGCACTCAGCGTTGAATTTCGGTTTTCATAAATAGTTAACACCCAAGCCTCCATCTCCTCTATTGTCACAGCATGTAATATTAATGATGAAGAAATACCTGTCAACCATTGATCAATTTTTTGAACAATAGCATTTCTTAGGTTTGTTGAATAGTTAGAATCTTTAGTTGGCTTATTTACTCCAAAAAGATGTGCTTCAGCTGAATCTATTTGAACAACAACAAAATCTTGCCCTTCAATACTTAGGAATTCCCGAATTTTCGTTTGTCTCTCACATTCTTTTTTTACGGCATCCCATCCACCGAAGCTATCCTCTGGTAAGTTTGCTAAATCTGTTTCATCAAAATCACTTTGAGGCCGAATAGGAACAAATTCTGAGGAGTCAAATCCTTTAAGACCCTTTAATAAATTCTCAATTACAGCTCTATCAGAATGACCTTCACAAATAATACCAATTCTCATATTTAAAATTCTTTAGGAATGGCACCTAATAAACCTTTCATCCACATTTCTGAGAGTTTATAATCTTTTTCACTAATCCCTTGTTTAAATTTAATTCGCCGGACCTTGGTCAATCCTTCATCAGTGCGATAGACTTCGAAAAGCCTCTGTGATTCATCATTTAAATTTAAACCATCAAGAATTGCTGGATTATGAGTAGTAATAATTGCTTGTTTACCTCGTTCTTTTGATAGACTGGAAAGTTCTTTTATCAAATAGCGGCATAAGCTAGGATTCAAGGCTGTTTCAATATTATCAATAGCAAAAAAATCTGGCGTTTTATTGCTAATAAATAAAGCTAAATAAAAGATCACGTGTAAAATACCTTCATTAGCATTCTCCGCAGAGAACAGGTTGTTCTTCTTTTGCATGAATTTATCATGAAAATATAGCGTTGAATTACTTTTTCCAAGTTTGTAACCGGAATGTTTGTACTCATCTTTTTTATCAAAAATGATTTGATCTAGCCAATTAAAGAAAATCTTACATTTCAATAGTTTAGAATATTCATAATTATTGAAGTTACTTAACAAAATATCAAGCCCCTCACCATGAATGCCAAGTGGAACCTTATTGCTGTCAGCTTGCAACCCTCTTAGTGTTTGAGTCGATAAATTATAAATTGCATAGTCAGATAATAAGTCAGTGTATTTTTTCTCTTGTTGGCTATCATTTATTGCCAATGATTCATTTAGTTTTGTAATTAGATTTTCTTCTGTCAGTTTTTCGCCTTTTTCAACGGTTTCAATTAGCCAGTTAAGAAATTGATTTGATTTTTTTGAATCTAGTTCTTTATCAATCCATTTAGCATAAATATCGTTAATATTTGAGCTTTCGAAAATCGATTTAATTTGAGCCTTTTGTCCATTATCATTGAATAACACTTCTATTGTAATTTCTTTTTTCGACGGCTTACCTAAAAATGAACTCAATGTAAGTTTTGGATTAGCAATTCTTACTCCCCTATTTATAAGTCCTTCTAGATCCAAGTCGTTTGCTTTTGACGCACTAATCATTGCGATGGCCTCTAGAATATTTGATTTACCACTACCATTAGCACCTATGAATACATTGAAACGCCCTAGTTCTAATTCCATCTCTTCAATTGACTTATAATTTCTTATAGAAATATTTTCAACCAAAGCTGTTTGTTCGATGTTTTCAGTAAATTGAAATTTATTAAACCTTTCAATTGCACTTTCCCAACTATCAGTATCGTAGTGCCTTAAAGTTTCGATCACCAATTCTTTAATTGCGTAATGAGTATTCGAACTTTGAGGTGATAAATCCGGATCATCCGGATTTAAGTCAATTATCTGATTTTGTAAAAATGGATTAATTGCGTCTTTTCTAAAAGATTCTCGGGTGTTCTGCTTATAATTTTGTCCATATGCTTCATTTACAAAAGTCATAATACCTTTGGTCAGAGTAAGACTTTTTCGTTTAGCATGTTTCCAATCATCATCAGGAGAAATACCGCATAATGCAAGAAAAGTTAATGCCGAAACTTTGTTTTGTTGTCCTTCCGGAAGACCTAAATCTTTTAAAATACTTTGTGCTTCTTCAATTTTATTCATTCTTCAAGTTTTTTGGTAGTCCAAATACTGAGTTCACAATGTTATCAATTTCGTTCAATCCTTTACCGTTCAGCGACAAATATTGTTCTCCAATTGTTCTTATTATTTCAATACTTGGTAATGGAGTGGAATTTAATTCTGTTGCACTAATTTGTGTGTTTCCTGTTAGTGCTCTAAAGTATGAATCAAATAATGAGCTGTTATATAAAACAGATAGGCCAAATAACTCTTTTACATCCATGTTACCGTGAATTTTATGGAGGTAATTTAAATGGTTTTCTACTCCGATTTTTTCAAATTGTAAATTTTCTTTAATATGTGGTGATGCAATAAGTTTGGATTCATCGTCTTTTGAACTGAATCTTCGTAGAAAAATATAGTTCTGATTAACAATTGTCTTGCAGTTTGATTGCGAGTTATCGAGTATCCAAGATTCTTTTTCAGCTTTATTCAAAGGCCATTCAAGTACCATTTTTTTGCAATTATGCATCCATAGCAGTGGAACACAATTTTGCGAATGTGATTTTCGATGTTTGATATACTTCTTTGATCTAAATGGTACAACAGGTCCTGTCGAAACTTTCATTCCAATTGCGTTGAGGTTGTTCGTCCAAGTTGCAAACAATTGCATCGCCTCTTCTTGTTTAAAGTTAACTGGTAAATGTATTACCGTTAAATCACCTATTTTTTTTATTAGTTGTCCACTATAATATTCTCTTTCAACTAATTTGTCAAGATCCATGACCCCAAAAGATGATGTTATTGTAATTAAATTTTGAGAATTATTGGATTTTTTTCTGCTAGCTTTCAAAATAATATTCTCTTGCAGCACTTGATCTCGTTTAAATCCTTCTTTTCGAGAATTGAATATATGAAATTCTTCAATGATTACATTTTTCAGAAATAATTCCCTGAAACTTTGAAAATACAAGCCAGAAGTAAAGCTTCTTGGAATAACAAAAATTAGTTGTCCATTGATGCTTAGGAGTTTTGATGATGCCAGCAAGAATAGACCGTATATATTCTGCTGACCTTGCAGGACGTAATTGAAGACCCTAAGTCGCGGATCATTCTTTCTGACTTTAAAATAAGGAGGGTTCGAAATTATAAAATCGTAAATCTGTGATCCAGAACCTTTTTTAATTAAATGTTCATTAAAAAGAATAAAATCTGAGTTCTTATAATTTATAATTAAATCTATTTTTTTTTTCTTACACCATGAATTTAAGTATTGAGAAACAAGATTAATTGAATTCGTTAGTGAAGAATCTAAATCAAATGCATCTAGTTCTATTCTTTTAACTTTAATATTATTATCGACAATGGATTCAATAAGAGCACAAGAAAGTGTTAACACACCGCATCCGGGGTCGAGAATTTTAATGTTGTCCTGAATTATAATATCTGCTTTGGACGACATGAATTTTGCCAGAATAGCAGAAGTAAAAAACTGACCAAGTTCTTTCTTTTGCATTTTCGAAACAAGAATAGAGTATTTAATTCCTAACCTTTCCGAGAATTGGCTGGGTAATTCGTTTTTATATGGCTTTAATTGATCTTTCATTTTAATTAGACTCAGTTTCTAACTTAACATCTAAAAAAAAATCTTTTATCCTATAGCACATTAAAATTACAACTGTTAATGCAGGCAAAAAAAGTTTGCTCGCTTTCATTTTGGTAGAAACATTAATGCTAAATTCTTTCATTCTTTTTTATATAAAGTGGCTGCCTTATCTACTGATTTCTTTCATATTAAATGTCCTACTTTAGTCATTACTTTTAAATGAATGTTCTCAAATTTAAATTTTATAGATGCATTGTTTAAAAAATAGATCTAATATTTTGTTCTACTAGATAAATCAACAACTTTAAAATAAATCTTTTAACTTAAATTTTAAACCTTTGCTCACCCATTTATCCAAGTTTGAGTTAGAATAAAACCATCTAAATAATTGGCGATTAGAATAGGTAAGGTGCTTGAGGATATAATTATTCTAAAGGTTTTAACAAATTTCGGGACAATTTAATTTTGCAAGTGTATGTATCAGTGTTTATTATTTTGCTGTTTCTTTTAGTCTATTAAACATCGCTTCTAATAACTTTTCTGCATTCTTATTTAACCATAAGTTTTTCTTTCCGTAAGCAAAAACAACAGAATTGTCATTTGGGTCATCAGGCTTTATGTCATATTCGGGTGTTCCACCAATTGATGCACTTGTTCGGATCGTTGAATATGGCAAGAT
>CAYRMV010000132.1:0-8828 GCA_964425255.1 uncultured Flavobacteriales bacterium | reverse complement strand
TCTTTCTCACCCTCAGGCGAATCGATGTATTCTGTTTTGGTACCGAAAATCACCGGAATTGGTAAGAATTTACAGTATTTGTCTAAAATTCCTTGAATGCGGCTTTTCTCCAAAAACTCGATTGATTCTTCATTGATAAACAAAACAATGTCTGTTCCACGATCGGATTTTTCAATCTCAGAAATCGTAAATTCGGGCGAACCGTTGCTTTCCCATTGAACCGCTTGGCTTCCATCGTGACGTGATAATGTTCGGATTTGCACTTTTTCGGCAACCATAAAAGCAGAATAAAAACCAAGTCCAAAGTGACCGATAATGTTTTCTGTCCCTTCTTTTCCTTCGTACTGCTTCACAAATTCTTCGGCCCCAGAAAACGCAATTTGGTTGATGTATTTATCAATTTCCTCGGCTGTCATCCCGATTCCACGGTCGCGAATAGTCAATGTTTTAGCTTCTTTGTCTAAAATCACATCCACTTTCAATTCGCCGAGTTCCCCTTTGAATTCTCCCGTAGAAGATAACACTTTCAACTTTTGGGAAGCATCCACCGCATTGGAAACCAATTCGCGTAAAAATATCTCATGATCTGAGTACAAGAATTTTTTAATGATCGGAAAGATATTTTCCGTTTGAACATGAATCTGTCCTGTTCTCATAGATTTTCGTTTTTAAATTTTGATGAAAATTAGCTTTCAATTCACATGCCAAGCACATTAATTCTGACAAATTGACAGAAAACTAAGTTTTGGGCGTTCCCAAATGGTCGGGCTTTTCGCACTACACGGTAGTTTGCTCCAATCCCTAACGCAGATTAATGCTGAAATCTTTCTCAATCGAAAAAGTAAATTCCACATCGGATTTCACCTTGACTAAAAAAGAAGAAGGTCGCCACGTCAAAACGAACAACCTTCTTACTTATGTGAATTTTAGGAGTTCACGTGGTTCTCTGCCGAGAATTTTATTTTTTCAAATCATATCGATCTAGATGCATCACTTTTGTCCAAGCAGCAACGAAATCACGGATGAATTTTTCGTTTGCATCAAAACTTCCGTATACTTCTGCCAAAGCTCTCAATTCGGAGTTGGAACCGAAAATCAAATCTGCCCGAGTTGCCGTCCATTTCAATTCACCTGTTTTTCGGTCACGACCTTCGAAAACTTCTTTTTTGTCGTCTACCGCTTTCCAAACAAGATTCATGTCTAACAAATTCACGAAGAAATCGTTCGATAAGGTACCAACATTTTTGGTAAATACACCGTGTTTTGAGCCATCGTAGTTTGCACCCAAAACGCGCATTCCTCCCACCAAAACAGTCATTTCAGGAGCTGTTAAGTTCAAAAGTTGTGCTTTATCCACCAATAATTCTTCTGTAGAAACGGTGTATAGCGTTTTAGAATAATTGCGGAATCCATCAGCCATCGGCTCCAAAACAGCAAATGAAGCTGCGTCTGTTTGCGCTTGTGTTGCATCCACCCTACCCGGATTGAAAGGAACATCTACTTTTACTTTCGCATTTTTAGCAGCCAACTCGATTCCAACATTCCCCGCAAGAACGATCAAATCAGCCATCGAAACTTGTTTTTCTTTTGTTTTTTTATTAAAATCCGATTGAATCGCTTCTAATTTTGCCAACACTTTTTTCAATTGAGCAGGATTATTTGCTTCCCAATTGATTTGTGGTTCCAATTGAATACGAGCTCCATTCGCACCGCCACGGAAATCAGATCCACGGAATGAAGATGCAGAAGCCCAAGCAGTTGTAATCATTTCCTGAATAGTCAAACCCGACTTTTCTATTGCTGTTTTTAGTGTTTGAACATCTTTCACATCAATTTGCTTGTATTTTGCCACCGGAATCGGATCTTGCCAGATAAATTCTTCTTTCGGTACTTCAGGTCCAAAATGCAAGGGTTTTGGTCCCATGTCGCGGTGAGTCAATTTGTACCAAGCTTTCGCAAAAGCCACTTCAAATTCTTCTGGATGCTCCATGAATCGACGTGAAATTTTCTCATAAACGGGATCAAAACGCAAAGACAAATCAGTCGTTAACATCGTTGGTTTGTGTTTTACATTCGGATCAAAGGCATCTGGCACCATCGCTTTTGGATTTTTAGCAACCCATTGGTGAGCACCAGCAGGACTTTTTGTCAATTCCCATTCTTCCAAAAACAAACTTTTGAAAAATCCGTGACTCCATTGAGCAGGTGTTGTGGTCCAGGTTACTTCCAAACCAGAAGTAATCGCATCTTGACCTTTCCCTGTTTTATATGAGCTCGTCCAACCCAAACCTTGTTCTTCAATAGAAGCTGCTTCAGGCTCTGGACCAACATGTGAAGCAGGACCTGCACCATGGGTTTTACCAAAAGTGTGCCCGCCGGCAATCAATGCAACCGTTTCTTCGTCGTTCATTCCCATGCGACCAAAGGTTTCACGAATATCTTTAGCAGCTAAAACTGGATCAGGATTTCCATTTGGCCCTTCTGGATTCACATAAATCAAACCCATTTGAACAGCAGCTAAAGGATTTTCCAATTTTCTCCCGTCTGAGTAACGTTCATCGGCCAACCAAGTTTTTTCTTTTCCCCAGTACACATTCATTTCTGGCTCCCATGTATCTGGTCTTCCTGCACTAAATCCAATGGTTTTGAAACCCATATCTTCTAGGGCAACATTTCCCGTTAACACCATCAAATCCGCCCACGAGATTTTGCTCCCATATTTTTGTTTGATTGGCCAAAGTAAACGGCGTGCTTTATCCAAATTGGCGTTATCCGGCCAGCTATTTAGCGGAGCAAAACGTTGTTGTCCTTCTCGTGATCCACCACGTCCATCCCCTGTTCGGTATGTACCTGCACTGTGCCAAGCCATGCGAATAAACAAGGGTCCATAATGTCCGAAATCAGCAGGCCACCACTCTTTTGAGTCACGCATTGCTTTGCGAATATCTGCTTTCAACGAATCGTAATTCATCGAGTTAAACGCTTTTTCGTAATCGAAATTTGCACCCATCGGATTTGATAATTCCGAATGTTGTCTTAATATTCCTAAATCCAATTGGTTTGGCCACCATTCTTTGTTATTGGTGCCATTCATGTTGGATTCTGGTGATTGTTCCTTCGTGATTGTTCCAACAGGATTTGAAGTTGTACTTTCCGAATTTGACTTCATACTTCCACCTGCATGGAAAGGACAACCTGCTGGTACGCCTTCCGAAGAGGTTTGTCCATTTACAGTAAAAGCAAAAGCTGTAAATGCAATCCCCAATGTCGTTTTCATTCTATCTGTTCTCATCTTGTAACTTTTTGGTTTTTCAAAAGTATGTGCTATTTTTGTTTTATAAAAACTATATTTTCAATAACAATATTGATAATATCGATGAACATTCAACAATTTCAATACATTCTAGCCCTCGCAGAACACAAGCATTTTGAACAAGCAGCTGAAAGTTGTTTTATCACACAATCGACTTTGAGTACAATGATTTCAAAATTTGAAGACGAAATCGGAATATTGATCTTTGATCGAAAGAAAAAACCCTTGGAAGTGACCAAAGAAGGCGAAATTGTGTTGGAACAACTCAAGCAAATCAACAAAGAAATTGATAATTTATCCGTTTTGACTCAGGAAATCAAAGGAGAACAAAAAGGAAATTTAAGTATTTCGGTCATCCCAACCATTGCACCGTTTTTGTTACCCCAATTTTTGCATCATTTCGCAGATCAATTTCCAGAAATGGATATTCAAGTAACGGAACAGACTACAAGTGAAATTATCCGACGAATTAAATCCAGGGATTTAGACATCGGTATTGTTTCCATTCCGATTCAGGACAAAGATATTCTAGAAATAAAGTTGTACGACGAACCATTTGTTTACTATGACTCATCGATTCAGAAAGACACCTTGGTTACCGCCAAAGAAGTTGATGTCAGCAATTTGTGTTTATTAGAAGAAGGACACTGTATGCGAACCCAAGTGTTAGAATTGTGTGATTTTCATCAAAAGCAATTAACAAACAAACTCAATTTTCGTTACAAAGCTGGATCGATTGATAGTTTACTTCGTTTTGTTCGTGCCAATGATGCTGCTACTTTGTTGCCCTATCTTTCAGCGATTGAATTATCGGAAGAAGAAAGTTGGAAAATCAGTTCTTTTGCTCCACCTGTACCCTACCGAACAGTTGGTTTAGTAGTTCATCGACATTTTGTAAAGAAAAAACTATTGGAAAAAATGGAATCCGAAATTCAAGACAGAATATCGAAATTATTGCCCGAGCTCTTTGTGAAAGGACAGATGTTGTTGCCTGTTTAAAATTATATTAATATACGTAAATTTTCGTACAAAATCCACTTTGAATTCACTCAACTTTGTCAGTGAATTAAAAACTGAAAAAGATGAAAACGTGGAAATTAAGTGTAGTATGTTTGATCCTATTATCGAACGAAAATCTCCATGCACAATTGGAGGATAAACGCAATTATGTGTCACCTTCCGATACGAATTTAAAAATCGACCAACGTTACAACAATGCCATGCGCACCAATTATCATGTTGGATTCAATGCAGGAGCAGACATTTCGACTTCAACAGGAGGTATATTTGGAGAATTCACCGCTAGTTACTCGCCCAAACGCTTTTTATTTCGAGCAAACTATGCATTCGATCTTTCTGGATCTGATTTATTTAGTAAATCCAATTTGTATGAGAAAGGGAACAAATACAGTAAAATGAGTTTCTCTGCAATTTTTAATTGGAAAGATAAAATTGAGGATGTAAAACTGAAACCAACCGTTGGAATCGATGTCATCGATCAATCACGAGCAGGAGATGTAGTAACTACTAATTATTATTCATATAAAACAGATTACAGTTACCAAAAAAGAACAACAACAGGAGTTGGAGTGAGTTATTATCTACAGGGAGCAAACTGTTTTTACAACCAAGAAAAAGTAGACACAACAAAAGAGTTTATCACACTAGCGAATAATCAACCATTACCCAATGAGTTTATTTTACCATATCGATCTGGGGTAATCGGAATTGGAATTCACATGGGAACATTTACAGGATACAAAACATTTTTCCAATACAAAAATCTGAGAAAGACGAAAATGAAAGCGAATTTTTTTAGCATGTCTAGTTTCGAATTGTTGTTTGCACCAAGTATTTCCACATCTGATTTGATTTATTACAACGCCTCTAATGGAAATATCATGGAGTCGGCTATTCAAGATGTCAAGAAACGCCCATTTGGATTCCGAGTTGGTGTTACTACAAATAGTTTCAAAAAATTTGTATTGAAGCCTGGGTTTTATCTGAATGGAGAAGTTGGGATGCGACCAGGGATTTCGCCAACCAAACGTTCTTCTGACAGCGAGGAAGATAGCAAGTTAGACGATTTTGTTCAGAAGATTGCATCGAATCCTTTCTATATGAAATTTGGAATTGGATTTGCATTCTAATTATTTCAAAAAGCATGAAAAACTGTCTGATTCATTTGAATGGGACAGTTTTTGTTTTATCATGCAATATTTATAAATTTTGACGAAATTGTTTCCAGATAATATAACTCAAATTCAGAAAAACAATCATCGATTTGAAAGACTTCACTTAATTCTAATTCATATTATTCGAAAATATCCGAATCATATTTTCCTCCTAGACCGTAAATCTCTGTTTTAATGAGTTGATTATTTTCATCAAAATAATGCCAAATCAAATCTTGTACCCAACAATCTTCAACCTCATCATAATTGTCTTCAAATTGAATGGTTGTTTTTCGAAAATAACCATTAACTGATTGACCTGTTGAGTATTTCAGCTTGAAAAATACTAAATTTTGATTCTTATGAAATAAATAACTTACTTTGTAAATTGTTGTATCTGTATTTTTAAACAACAAATCACATGTATAAACTCCACCATTAAAAGTGGAATAAAACTCTTTGTTTTCCTCGTTAATACGAATTTCATTTAATTTTTCACAAACCAACAATGAATCAACATTCGGATTTATCCATTGTGAGAAACTAGACAGAGAAGTAAAAACAAAAAAAACATGGAATGATGTAATTTTAAACATAAAAGCTTTTTAATCAATGCAGATATAACCAAATAAAAGACAAACGGTTACAACATTGAGCTATTCTGTTTTGAGAAAAATGTAAAATCCGAAAAGGAATACAAATCACACCACTTGCATCTCATCTTGTTGGCTCAGTTTGGAAACGCCTTTGTAAAAATAGATCACGCAAGCAAGCATGAGCAAATGACTTAAATCATCTCGATTGAGGTACAGGTGAATGTTCCAATTTAGAAGAAAAATAAAAGCAGAAGGAATCAACACTAAAACACCGATGAAAAAATATTTCATCGCAAGATTTCCATTTTTCCACATTTTGTAGGATAAAAAACCGGTGTACAATAAATAAGTTAGAATCGCATCAATGGCCACAAAAACAAATTTTTGCGTGACAAGACTCAACAACAAAAGCAAGAGTCCTTTCACCCATAAAAAGTGGAACAAAAAAGATTCTTTGTTAGAAGATTGATACAATCCTAAAATGGATTTTCCAGCATAAAAGCCTGCTACAACCCCCATAATCCAAGACGGATATTTGCCAAACATCGCAGTATATTGAAAGAAAACATGTCCCAATGCACCCAAAAAGGTGGACAAAGCAAATGAAAGAAAAAACAATTTGAAGTTGGACAATGATTCATCCATTTTCACATGAATTGACCAAGCTGCAAAAAAAGAAAAACTCGCTAAAAGAAGGTTGGTAACAAATGCCATCGGTTCTTGTAAATCCAAACCAAAAAGCGAAAAATGAATAATTTCAAAATTTTGCATGGTACAAAAGTACAAACTTTGTTGCTAAATCAAAATCAATACATTTAGCTTATACAAAGCTACTTCATTTTCAGGGAATTATTTCCGTTCAATTCGTTTCAAATCAGTAACTTCATTCAACGAATGGTACAAAAAACTTACTAAATGCAACATTTGATCTCTGCCTTTTCTTTGTCCCATTTTAGCAGAAATAAAAAAGGTAAGAAAGAGAACAATTCCAATGGGAATCACCCACAAAAACGGACTTGAACCAGAAGTTTGGTATTGAACCAACCCAAATGACCCACCAAAAGCAGTTGCTAACAAAACCAGACCATAGATCAATGCAAACATGGCCCAAACACTTTGTTTAGGACCCAATAAGCAACAAGCAAAAACCTCGTCTGAAAATTCACTTTTATCAAACCGAACAGTCATTTCAGGCGACCAATAATGTTGATCTGCTTCCGGAATCCTCAGAAAGATAATGTCTCTGGAAGGTACAGCAAGCACAGAAGTATCCTCAGTTGATTTGTCTAAGACAGCTTGAAAAGCTTTGTCACGATCGCAATGAATTTGGAGAACAAAGCGCGGACGAATTTCGCCCAATATAGAGTGATTTAAACGATTGAATGGCATAGTTAAAGGTAAAAATTAAACTACATATTTGCAATACCTACCATTAATTTGGAATGAGATTGATTCTACATAAAGAAAAATGTGTTAATCTTATGAAAATTGGATAACAATAGTAAAACAATAGTAGAACAATTCTATGTAAACATAATTTACCAAAACTGAAAACACTAGGAAATAAAAGCAATTCAACAAAAAATAAATTTGGATATTTCAATTTTTCATTGTTTCTTTAGAGTCACTAAGATGTCAGATGCCAAATCTTAAACGGATGAATTTAATTGATGTTTTGCTAATTGAGGACAATGAGGGCGATATTCTTCTCATACACGAAGCATTGGAAGAAGTAGATTTCAACTTGAATTTACACGTGATAAAAAATGGAAGAGAAGCACTTGACTACATCAATCAAAAAGCGTCCGTTTCAACCTTCCCTTTGCCTAATCTGATTATTATGGACATAAATCTCCCCTTTTTAAATGGTTTCGAAATTTTAAGCAAACTGAAAACAAACCCTCTAACCCAAAAAATTCCTGTCAACATTTTAACTACTTCCTCTTCTGAAAGCGACATTGAAAAAGCCTATCAATTACACGCCAATTGTTTCACCACCAAACCTATAGACATGGAGGAATTTATGAGTACAATTCACGGGATTTTCCGATTTTGGACAAAACATGCTCAACTCGTTTGAACCTCATACCATTTATTTTTCAACAAACGCGCTAAACGAACCATCAAAATAAGTACTGGAACTTCTACCAAAGGTCCGATGACACCAGCAAAAGCTTGACCGGAATTAATTCCAAAAACAGCCACTGAAACAGCAATTGCTAGTTCAAAATTATTTCCTGATGCTGTAAATGACAAAGCTACATTGTCAGCATAATTTGCACCCAGCCACTTTCCTAGAATAAACATCAATGAAAATTGAAAAAGGAAAAAAATCACCAAAGGGATCGCTACTCGAAGTACGTCCATCGGAATTTGAACAATCATATTTCCTTTCATACTAAACATCACAAAAATGGTAAACAAAAGAGCAATTAGTGTAAGAGGTGATATTTTGGGTAAAAAAATGACTTTAAACCAATTTTCTCCTTTCATTTTGATAATCATCCAACGACTTAAAATAGCAAGAACAAAAGGTATTCCCAAGTAGATCCCAACCGTAGTAGCAATTTCAATAATAGAAATATCTACTGAAAGTCCTTGAATCCCAAACATTGGCAACATGATTTCTAAGTAAAAATAAGCATACGCACCAAAAAAGAATACTTGCAATAAACTATTGATTCCGACTAAACCTGCAACCAACTCCCGATTTCCTCCTGCTAAATCATTCCACACAATAACCAT
>CAYRMV010000131.1:0-8979 GCA_964425255.1 uncultured Flavobacteriales bacterium | reverse complement strand
TGTCCAAGAATAATCATTCGATTCGAGACCTTGAATTTGGAAAATGGTTGAACTTGGATTTGGACTCACTTTCAGTGATATTACTTTTATTTCATCTAAACCAACAAAGTTGACAACGATACATTCTGAATTCACGCTACATCCGTTTGAGGATATTGTAACAAAGTAATTCCCATTCGAAGTGGGAGTATAATTAGCTTGTGTTTCATTCGCTAAAATCATCGGAGCATCGCATGTTGCATACCATTGGAAAGTTGCGTTTGTTTCTTGCGCTTGCAATATGCCATTATTAATCAAAACACTTGAATTTAGTTCTGGGTGAATTGTAATAAGCGATGTCACTGTACTATCACAACCAGAAATGCTTGTGTAAATATGCGAATAGCTACCAGAAGTAGTAATCTCCTGCCCTTGGATTATAATGCTTTCACCAAAACAAAGGGAAATTTCTTGAGAACTGGCCAATACGGGTAATACGGTTAAATAAGTTAAAACTGTACTATCTTCTCCGTTCATATCGGTCAAAATATTCATATAATTCCCTGATTGTGTGTATACGTTAGTACCTACTGTGAGTGATTCACCTGCACAAAGTGTGATATTCTGAGAAGTGACATTTCCGATGAAACCAAAAGTGAATATTGAATCCAATAAAGGAGGATTGGCTTCAATTGAACCACTGTTTGTACCCGAACAAGAACCAGAAGTAATTGCTACTTGCGCTTGCCAAAGAGATCCGTTCCATGATGCAAAACTTAAGTCAGCACAATTGGAAATCCCTTGTTGTGTGGCATTGGACCAATGCAATTTCATTCCCAATTGTTCAGGATTTTGACGAATTAACTTCCAATATCCGAGCGGACTAACTGCTGAAAGGGATGCATGTAAAGAGCTTGTATTGCTAAATGGAGAAGCCGAATACAGGGCTGTTACTTCCTGATTTATAGAAGATGGAGCAGTCATTTCAATGGGTGCATAAATCCCATTTTTTCCAATTGGAAATTGAAAAGAATCGTTTCCTATTTTGCGAATTTCACTTTCAACAAAACTCAACGAACTTGCATTTATAACACTTGCATTATCAACAAAATTCAATCGAACGTTTGGATTTGATGAATGAAGAAAACCTTGATTTAGTGTGAGTTGATTTAAAATCCGAATGGGAATAATAAAATCAATAAACTCACTTGAGCTATTTTCAACGACCATATTATTTAGTGCCAATTCACCAACTCCTGTGAGAAATTGAGAACCAGTTCCATTCCAAATTAACGGTTGCTGATTGAATATGATGGCACCTGATTTGGATAAATCACCACGCAATTTCAACGCTGTTTGGTTTTGATTCCAAGTCGAATTTGGATTTAAAGTCAAATGGTGTAATTGATAAATACCAGTTCCATTCGCTTGTAAATTAGTACTTAAATTTTGAATCGTTCCACCAGTTGCTTGGATGACTCCTGCATTGTTAATAGTAGACAAATTTCCAGCAAATTGAATTTTCCCTTGATCGGCAAGTAGAATTGAGTCACTAGATTGGAGCAATGTAACTGTTGCATTTTGAAAATTTAATTGTGCAGTTCCTTTCACTTTCAGATACATATTTACTGAGCTAGCAGGCATATTTAATAAATTGCCATTTACATTGGCAGTTCCTCCTTGGAGAATCATTTTTGGAGTTCCCAAACCGGGTGCAACGCCAAACCAACTAACATCACCCGTAACATTTAACGTTCCTCCTGTTTGAAGAAATGTAGGTTCAAAGTTTCCTGCTTCATTTTCAAAACCCATTTCTCCAGTGATGTTCAATGTTCCTCCATTTAAGGTATAAGAACAAGAAGTTGTACCTTCTCCATCGGCCATTGCGAATGTTTCACCCACATTCACAACTCCACCATTTTGAACAAATGCGCCACCTAAATCCATCAACAAACGCTCTTCGGTGAAAACAGTTCCATTTTGAATGGTAATAAGCGACCCTGATCCTGAAATCAGTCGTTGTCCCACGTTTACTGTTCCCCCAGAAACGAGCATGTTTGCTCCTAAGTCAACAATCAATCGCCCATCGCCTCCTCCGGCAACTTGAAGTATTCCACTCGATACAATTAATGAAGACCCAACACCATTAATTTCTACATTATCACTTGTTGTTACATTGTTTTGAATGGTTAATTGTCCACCATTGGTAACTAATATTGTTCCAGGAGAAAAATTAGACGCAACTGAAATTACGGGTGACACCGCATTTCCAGTGTAAAGTGAAGGATTAATCACAAAATTACCACCATTCGAAGGTGTCGCTGACCAGTTGGCTGGATTATTCCAATTTGCATCAATAGCACCTGTCCAATTTTGGGCGAAAATTTGTGTTGTACAAATTAAAATGGTGCTGAAAAATAAATATTTTATCATTTTAACTAATTGATTGGCAAAGGTATGTTGTTTCAAATTTCTTTTACCACACTTTTGCTTAAGTTTTACTTAAATTGATATGAATGCTTGTTTATGAAAAAGGTTGGAAAATGAAATGGTATTTATTCGACAGAAAATCAAAACTTTTAACCAAAAACACGATAATTCCGTTTTCAACGTTGTAAATTCGTACACATGTTGACGCGAATTGGTTTTATAATTTGGATTTCTTGTTTTCTTTCCACGGCTTTTGGACAAGAATCCAATGTACGTGAACGAAAATTTGCGGCAACATCCAATCCCGTTTTCTTAGATTCATTAACACTTTATCCTCATTCTCTTGAAGTTTTTTGTGGTTCCAAAAAAATGCCTATTGATGCGTATCAAATTGATGCTTCCAAAAACACATTTCTTCTTTTAAATACTTGTAGTGACTCAGTTCTAGTGCGTTTTAGAGTTCTTCCTATGAACTTAAGCCAAGTATATCAACGCATCGATACAACTCAAATTTACAACGAACAAAAAGGAGATCGAGACAAATTTTTAATTCAAACCAAAGATACATACAGTGCCATTTTTGGAAATTCTGGCTTACAAAAAAACGGAAGTATTTCACGGGGCGTTTCCTTTGGTAACAACCAAGATTTATCGGTCAATTCAACGTTAAATTTGCAACTTTCAGGTGATTTGGCTCCGAATTTAAAGATCTTAGCATCTGTTTCCGATGATAATTTGCCCATTCAACCAGACGGGAACACAAACAAGTTACAAGAATTCGATCAGGTATTTGTTCAGCTTTACAACGATAAATTCAAACTCATCGCGGGGGATTTTTGGATCCAAAAACCAACGGGATATTTCATGAATTACCGCAAAAGAGCACAGGGTTTGTACGGTGAATATGGCTGGAAATCACCTCAAAATGGAACGTGGAAAATCCAAGGAAGTGGAGCTCTTTCGAAAGGAAAATTCGCACGTCAAATTATCCAGGGAATCGAGGGAAATCAAGGTCCTTACCGGCTTTTAGGGAACGAGAATGAACCCTTTATCATTGTTCTTTCCGGAACAGAAAAAGTCTTTATCGATGGGCGCCTTCTCGAACGAGGACAAGAATATGATTACATGATCAATTACAACACGGCAGAAGTGATTTTCACCTCACGAAACCTAATCACCAAGGATGTTCGGATTGTGATTGAATTTCAGTATTCTGATCAAAATTATGCCCGATCATTGGTTCAAGGGTCGGCTTCTTATTCAACCGAAAAGTTGGATTTTTGGATCAACGCTTACACTGAACAAGATGCGAAAAACCAAACCATCCAACAAGACTTAACTTTAGGTCAAAAACAATTATTAGCAGAAATTGGTGATTCACTTCAACTTGCGCGAACAAACAGCATTGATTCGATCGGTTTTTTGGAAACCCAAAACATGTATAAACTGATTGATTCGATGGGATATGATTCCGTTCTTGTGTATTCCATCAATCCGGATAATGCCTTTTATCGTGCAACTTTTACCTTGGTTGGACAAAATCAAGGCGATTACATTTTAGCAAATTACAATGCCCTTGGAAAAGTTTATCGTTGGGTTGCTCCAATTAACGGGATTCCTCAAGGAAATTATGCTCCCGCAAGATTAATCATTACACCCAAACAAAAACAAATGGTGAACGCAGGAATCGCATACAAATTGCGAAAAAACCTGAAAGTGGAAAGCGAATTTGCATATACAAAAGAAGACTTAAACACATTTTCGCGAAACGATGCCAACGACGATGAAGGCTGGAGTAACCGAACCCGTTTGGTTGGTCAGATTCCTTTGAGCAAAGATTCTATTCCGAGATGGAAACTGCAAACACGTGCTGAATTGGAATTCTTACAGGTGAATTTTCGTCCGATAGAGCAATACCGAGCAGTTGAGTTTGATCGAGATTGGAACACACGTGGAAAAGGATATTCCGGAAACCAACTTTCATCCACTTTGGAAGCTGATTTCCAACACAAAAAAAATGGAAATTTGGCGGTGGAAGCAACGCATTATGTCATCGGAAATGATTTTTCTGGTCTTCGATCTCGTGTTTTCGGAAATTGGAACCAAAAAGGTTTTTCAGGAAAATGGGACGGAAGTATGCTTTCAAGCGGCTCAGATGGGACCAATTTATTTGTGCGCCACCGAGCTGATTTCTCTCAGAAAATCAAAAATATCCGAATAGGATTCAAAGACGATCAAGAATATAACGCGTTTCGATTTGGCGATTCACTTGGTCTTCAAAGTTATAGCTTCTTTGACTATGAGTTTTACTTGGCAAGTGGTGATACATCTAAGCTAAATTACAAACTTTTTTATCGGGAACGCATCGACCAACGTTCGGATTCGATGCGTATGATTGATGTAGCAAAAGCGCGAAATGGGGGAATTGAATTAGGTGTTAGGAATACTGCTCAACGACTGAATTTTATCCTCAATTACCGCGAATTAAACGTGTTAAATAATCAATTATTGAATCAAACTCCCGAAAACACCTTGCTCGGTAGAGTGGATTATGAATTAAAATTGTGGAATACAGCCTTAACTTGGAATACATTTTATGAAGTCGGAAGTGGTTTGGAGTTGCGTCGAGAATTTCTTTATGTAAAGGTCAACGATGGACAAGGAATTTATACGTGGATTGATTACAACGGCGACGGAATCAAAGATTTAAACGAGTTTGAAATTGCACAATTTATCGATCAGGCGAGTTACATCCGTGTTTTTACACCCAGTAATACTTACACAAAAACGTATTCCAATGAGTTGAATCAAGGAATCTATTTGCGCCCAGAACGTGTTTGGGCAAACAAAACGGGAATTAAACGTTTTCTTTCACGGTTTTCGGATCAAGCTCGTTTGCGAATCAACCGGAAAACCAATTCCATTTCGGATGGCCAATTGTTCAATCCTTTTGCAGCAGAAGTGCGTGACACAAACTTAATTAGTACGACTTCAAACATTCGAAACAGTTTGTTTTTCAATCGAACCAACACCGTTTTTGGAGCCGAATATGCGGTGCAAGATATCCGTAGTAAAACGTTGTTAGCTAGTGGTTTTGATGCACGATCACAATTCTATCAAGAAATCGGAATTCGTTGGAACATTGCCCGAAAATTTTTGTTGGAAAACACCTTTCAATGGGGAAATAAAATTGCAGATGCCGACTATACCACCGGAAGAAACTTTGAAATCGCTTACTTTTTCACCAAACCTTCCTTTAGTTATCAACCCTCGACATCGCTCCGATTGACCTTAGATGGAAGATACTCCGACAAAAAAAATGTGGCTGGCGAGCGTTCAATCGTACAGGAAATTGGAACAAAAATCAAGTATAACGAAGCTAAAAAAGGAAGTTTTCAAGGAGGAATTTCGTTCATTAACATCAATTATACGGGAAATGAAAGCTCAGCACTCGGATTCGAAATGTTGGAAGCACTTAAGCCCGGAAGAAACTACACGTGGAATGTTGGCTATCAGCGTTCAATCTCGAAAAATCTTCAAATTTCGGTGCAATACAACGGGCGAAAATCGGAAACAAATAAAACCATTCACTCAGGTGGAATGGAAGTTAGAGCGTTTTTCTAACTGATTATACTCGAATCGGGTTCATCAAATTTTATCAGACGTAAGATTTATTCGTAACTTCATCGGCTAAAAATGACATCCATGAATCCAGCTAAAAAAGTGTTGTCCTCGGAGCAAATTTCGAATTTACGAGATCGTTTAAAAACACGTTTTGAGAAAAACCCAACTCGCCACGAAGGTCTTTCTTGGCAGGAAGTGGAAAAACGTTTGGACTCTTCACCTGAAAAATGGTGGTCATTAAACGAGATGGAGGAAACGGAAGGCGAACCAGACGTAGTAGGTAAAATTGAAGCAACGGGTGAAATCATTTTCATGGATTGCTGTCCTGAAAGTCCGAAAGGCAGAAGAAGTGTCTGCTACGATCCCGAAGCACTGGAGTCACGCAAAGAGCACAAACCCAAACACAGTGCACTTGGCATGGCAGCTGAAATGGGCATCGTCGTTTTGAACGAAGAAGATTATCGTTTGCTCCAACAACATGGAACCTTTGACACCAAAACATCGAGTTGGTTGTACACTCCAACTGGAATTCGCGAACGAGGAGGAGCTATTTTCGGCGATTGGCGCTACGGACAAGTTTTTATCTACCACAATGGAGCCGAATCGTATTACGCTGCAAGAGGGTTTCGGGGGAAATTAATCATTTAACTTTGTCTTATTCCCAAATCATCGGTTTAATCAAATCTTAAGGAAAGGCTTTTCAAAGCAGCTTCATTTTTCTGTATATTCGTTGAATGAAATGGAAAGTTCTTGTCGTGGAAGATGAACCCGGAATCTGGCAGTTTTTGCAAGAAGGCTTGGAAGAAGAAGGATTTGAGGTGGCTGTCGCAACAGATGGAGTGCAAGCATCGGAGATGATTTTTCGCTTTCATCCCGATTTGATTTTGCTCGATTGGATGCTCCCAGAGAAATCAGGAATGGAAGTTTTACAAGAGTTTAGAGCAATCAATCAAGAAACTCCTGTAATTTTTCTTACAGCCAAAGATACCTTGGATGATACACTTGCAGGTTTTAAAATTGGTGCAAACGATTACCTCAAAAAACCATTTCATTTCGAAGAATTGTTACAACGAATTTCCGTTCAATTGCGTCACAAAGAACCGAAGGCGGAACTTACCTTAGGAACCATTCGCATGCATTTAAAACGCTATCAAGTGTTTAAAAAAGAAGACGAAATTGCCCTTACAAACAAAGAATTTCAATTGCTCACTTACCTAATTGAAAACAAAAATAAGGTTTGCTCTCGTGTCGAAATCCTCGAAAAAGTATGGGACATCCACTTCGATTATGATGCTAGTATTTTGGATGTTTACATGAATTCACTTCGGAAAAAATTGAAACTCTCTCCAGACGAAAATTGGCTACAAACAGTCCGTGGAGTTGGATTTATCGCGAAAGAGTAAGAAATGAATATTTCGTTCAAAAATCGCATCGCATTGCTGTATCTCATTGTTACAGGGATTTTCATTGGAATTACCTTTTGGGTGATTTTTTCGGTTTCAAAACAACAAATTTTCCAAAATTTGGATGATGAACTTGAACACGAAGCCGCGGATCATTACGATGAAATGATTATCGAGCCTGGGTATATTTATTTCAAAAATAAACGCCAATGGGAAGAACGAGAACATACCGAAGTTCAGGTTAATCCGATTTTCATTCAATTGGTGAATGTGCACGGAAATACCATGGACAAATCTCCAAACATTAAGCGTGGTAGACTTCATTTTTATCGCCCACACAAGGAAGACGAACTAAAACCTATTGATGATACCCTAAACGGTCAGCGGATCCGACAACTAGAATTACCCATTTTAGAAGACAATGAATTGAAAGGGTACATGCTTATCGCCATTTCTTCCGATCGAGCTTGGAACTTGGTGGATACGTTGCGAAATGTCTTGCTCATCGCTTATCCGCTTGTTTTACTGTTGCTCTTTTTCTTGACTAGAATCCTGGCCGCGAAAAGTATTCAGCCTGTTCAACGTATCACTGAAACCACTGACCGCATCACTCGAAACAATTTGTATGATCGGATTGAATTACCGAAAAACAAAGATGAACTGTACACCTTAACTCAGTCAATCAATGAATTATTGGGCAGGATTCAAGGTGCGCTCGAACGGGAAAAACAATTCACTTCGGACGCTTCACACGAGCTGCGAACGCCACTGACGGTTATGCAAGGAACCTTGGAAGTTTTGCTTCGTAAACCTCGAACTACCGAAGAATATACCGCCAAAATTCAAGCGACAATCCTGGAAATCAAACGAATGAATGTGTTGGTGGATCAACTTTTGTTTATCGCGCGGGAAGAAAAAGTGTGGCAAAATCAAGAAAAAACGCTTCTTGATTTGGGAGTGTTTTTGACCGAATTTATTCGCGAATATCAAATGAACAGTCAGCATACTTTGAACTGGAATGCACCCACAGAAGTATTTTATTTTGAAATAAATTCCGCAATTTTCGAGTTAATTCTACGAAATATCATATCTAATGCGGAAAAAAATTCGCCCAATACAAAACCAATTTCTCTTCGATTATACAAGAAAATAAATCAGTTTATCATAGAAATTGAAGACGAAGGAAATGGAATTTCACCAGAAGATTTACATCGGATTTATCAACCTTTTTTCCGATCACAGTCTCAAGAAGACAAGCGTATTCCAGGAGTCGGACTTGGCCTTTCAATCGTTCAAAAAGCCTGTTTACTTTCGGATATAAAGATCGAAATCACTAGTCAAGAAGGAAAGGGTACTTGTGTTTCCCTAACGGGTGAATTACATCCGTAAAAAGTTTAATCAAATCTTAAGGATATTGGGATGAAGTGCGTGAAAAACATCCGTTAACTTTGCCCAAAAAAGTAAGATGCTAGATGCCATCATTCGATTCAGTTTGCGCAATAAGTTACTTGTATTTCTCTTCACTTTCGGATTGATTGGAGCG
>CAYRMV010000130.1:0-9009 GCA_964425255.1 uncultured Flavobacteriales bacterium | reverse complement strand
TTAGTTAAGACAAAAATGATGGTTTGACCAACTTTAACCTTCTGCAAATCTTTTTCATAGACTAACAGATCCACGTGCATTTTGGAATTGTCTACTATGCTGAAAAGGGTTTGTCCCGGTTCCGCATTCGTGCCTATCTTAATGTTTATATCAGTTACATACCCACTAATTGGCGCCTTAATTTCCATAGTTGAAGTTGCGTTTTCAGAACTTGACAAATTCAAGGTGTTCATTTGCTTTTTCAAAGAATTGTAACGGGCTTTCTCGATCTCATATTCTGATTTTGCTTTTTGCAATGCTTTTTTTGAATTGGCATTTCCCTCGTTTAAGGTTTTTTGACGTTCATATTCCAATTGCATTAATTCAAGATTACTTTTTGATGTCAAATAAGCTTCTTGTATTTTAGTGAATTCCATGCTTTCGATGACGGCTAAGGTTTGACCTTGCTTTACAAATTGCCCTTCTATGATGTTGATTTTCTTGATGAGACCAGCAACCAGCACAGAGACATCTGCTTGATTTTGAGGAGGGAGTTTTGTGTACCCATTTGCATTTATAACAGCGCTTAAATTTTTTAATTCGAAATCTCCCAATTGAATGTTTGAAGCATCGTATTGCGCCTGATTCAATTCTACCTCTTTATTTTTCGAATCACTGTGTTCTTCTTTTTCCACTTCAGCAGGGTCAGATGATCCACAAGCAGATATAAGAACCAACAAAAGCAAGGTTAAAATACCGCTTAATTGGTGTATGTTTTTTCTATTAACTTTCATGATCTTTCCTTATTGATTTAATAAATATTGTAAGTTGATTACGGCCTGATTGAAATTCAAAATAGCCATTAGATACTTTGAACGGATCTCCAAAACCGTTTGATTTGCTTGTAAGAATTCAAGGTAGGAGATTTCTCCATTTTGATAATTTTTAACTGCATTTCCAGCGATAAAATCAGCGTTAGTTAAGGCAGATTTTTCATAGTAAGTGATCATTTCTTGAGCGACTTTCAATTCTTCTATTTGCTGCTGAAATTGTTTGTAAAGTTCATCCGATACTTGTGCGGCACGGCTTTCCTGTATTTGAATATTGATGTCTGCCGCTCGATTTTTTGCCACATAGGAACCCGCAAAAATTGGCACTGAGATTCCAAATGTTACGCCCTGAAATCGTGGAGCCCCATTGTAGTAGTTTACTTGTCCATTAAACTCTTGATTACCTGTTAACGATTGAATGAAATATCCAACTTTCAAATCCGGAAACAGCATCGAATGTTCTACTTTAAATCCTGCCATAGCAATTTGAACATCCTGCATTGCCAAAGCAAGAATAGGATTCTGCTTCAATGCTGAGCTATCGGTCAACGCAATAAAAGTGATAGGTACAAAAGCCTGTTCAGACATGATAAAATCTGTGTTCAATTTGAGTAAGGTTTTGATATTCAGTTTCTCATTCTTTATGGATGATTCATTTTGTCGTATCACTTGTCGAAGTTCTTGTAATTTGGTTTCAGCCGTTATTTTCTCCAGATTATTTACATCACCAGTTTCAAGCCGAAGAGATATGGCTTGAACAAATTGTACTAAAAGACTATCCTGCACTTTTAGAAATTCCGCCACTTGCATTAAATAATTCAAATGATTCCATGACTGCCTGATCTCCAAGGTTAACTGTTGTTTACTTGCTAACAATTGAATTTCACTTCCCGAAACTGCAGCATTGATCAATTGTTTTTTTGCTGCAATTTGAAAAGGATTTAAACCTTGTGAAATACTGTAGTTCTGATCGAACGCTTTTGTATTGTACTGCCCAAGCAATGCGCCAATTTCTGTCTTTGGTAATTCAAACGCTGTTGGTTTTAATTGATTTTGGTAGTTGACTTTAAGTTCAGCCTGTTGTACTGAGTAATTGTTTTTCAGACCAATGTCAATGGCATTTTGTAAATCCAAAACTGGAGGATTTTGAGAAAATGATATTCCAGAAATAGCTACCATGAGAATGGTTATTGCTGTTGGAAGAACAACCTTCTTTTTTATTTTCATTCCTTTTTCAAAGTAGATGTATAGTATAGGCAAAACAATCAAAGTCAATAATGTAGCAGTTATCAAACCACCAATTACTACGGTTGCTAATGGTTTTTGAACTTCCGCACCTGCCGATGTGCTTAATGCCATTGGTAGGAAACCTAAAGATGCTACAGCTGCTGTTAAAAGAACAGGCCGTAATCTTACTTTAGTACCTTCGAAAACGCGCTTATTTACATCATCCATACCTTCTTGTTTTAATTGATTGAAATAACCGATTAACACGATCCCGTTGAGTACAGCAACACCAAATAACGCAATGAATCCTACTCCTGCCGAAATACTAAATGGCATATCTCTTAACCATAAGGCAAATACACCTCCAATTGCTGAAAAGGGAATTGCTGTAAAAATCAATAAAGATTGTTTGATGGATTTAAACGTAAAGAAGAGTAAAATAAAAATGAGCAAAAGTGCAGTTGGAACCGCAATAGAAAGTCTAGCTGAAGCTTCAATTAAATTTTCAAACTGTCCACCATACGTTACATAGTAACCAGGAGGCAATTTTACATCTTCATCCAATTTCTCTTGTATTTCCTCTACCACACTTTTCACATCTCTTCCACGAACATTAAAACCAACCACAATTCTCCTTTTACCATCTTCACGACTAATCTGCATGGGACCAGGTTCATAATCGATATCTGCGACTTGTTCCAAGGGGATTTGACTCCCGGATGGTAGCGTAATGAATAATGTTTTCAAATTTGAAATATCACTTCTGCTATCAGCTGCAAGACGCACAACCATGTCGAAACGCTTTTCACCTTCATATACAACACCAGCTTTGGAACCTGCAAAACCAATCCGAATAATACTGTTTAGATCACCAACATTTAATCCGTACAAAGCTAATTTGTCCAAATTGTAACGCACGTTGATTTGAGGCAATCCAGCAACGCGTTCAGCTTTTGCATCAACGACACCATCAATTCCTTTCAGGATATTCAGTACCTCGTCTCCTTTACTGACCAACATATCAAGGTCTTCACCAAAAATCTTAACTGCGACATCACTTCGCACCCCAGTCATCAATTCGTTGAAGCGCATTTGGATAGGTTGAGAAAATTCAGTTGTAGCTCCCGGAATTTCATCCAAGGCTTCCTCCATTTTCTCCATCAATTCTTCTTTGGTTTCAGCAGAGGTCCATTCACTTTTGTCTTTCAACAGAATGATCATGTCGCCTGCCTCCATTGGCATTGGATCCGTTGGAATTTCTGCACTACCAATTTTTGTGACGATCATTTTTACTTCCGGGAAACGTTTTTTGAGAATCTTCTCTGCTTTTGTTGTGGATTCAATTTCCTGTGAAAGTGAACTACCGGAAGCAATGATCAAATGTGTTGAAATATCACCTTCGTCCAAAGTCGGAATAAATTCACCTCCTAATTTATTAAACAACACAAAAGAAAACACCAACAACGCGACAGCACAGCCAACTACAAGTCCTTTCATTTTTAGGGATCTTGTTAGCAGTGGCTCGTAAATTCTATGTGCTCCATTAATTAGCTTATCACTGAAATTTTTCTTGTGACCGGTTTGTTTTTTCAGAACCAATGCTGACATCATAGGAACATACGTTAATGATAACAGAAATGCACCTAGAATTGCAAATGAAACGGTCTGCGCCATTGGTCCAAACATTTTCCCTTCTATACCCACCAGCGCAAGAATTGGTAAATACACAATCAGAATGATGATTTCACCAAAAGCAGCACTACTCCTAATCTTTGAAGAGGCTTTGTACACTTCTTCGTCCATTTGAAGAGCGGTAAGTTTTTGATTTGCTTTCGAAACTTGTAGACGATGAATAATAGCTTCAACAATGATCACAGCGCCATCCACGATCAAACCAAAATCGATTGCACCTAAACTCATTAAATTTCCACTTACTCCAAACAAATGCATCATAGAAACTGCAAAGAGTAGAGAAAGAGGGATTACCGATGCTACAACCAAACCGGCACGCCAATTTCCTAATAAAAGCACCAAAATGAAAATTACGATCAATGCACCCTCAATGAGGTTTGTTTGAACAGTACCAATTGCTTTATTAACCAATTTTGTGCGGTCCATGAAAGCCTCGATCTCGACACCTTCCGGAAGCGATTTTTTTATTTGCTCCATTTTTGCTTTAACGCGTTCCACGACTTCCGCAGAATTTTCACCTTTAAGCATCATGGCCATACCACTAACTTCCTCACCTTTGCCATCTTTCGTTACAGCTCCAAAACGAATACTACTACCCATTTGAACTTTGGCAACATCGCGAATTAAGACTGGAATTCCGTTTTGATTTTTAACAACGATCTTGTTAATCCCCTCCAAACTATTGACCATCCCAATTCCGCGTATGAAATAGGCATAAGGTTTTTTATCAATGTATGCGCCTCCGGTATTTTCATTGTTTTTTTCAAGTGCCTCAAAGATTTCGGTCACAGTAGTATTCATACTTTTGAGTTTATTTGGCTCAACTGCAATTTCATACTGTTTAAGACTTCCTCCCAAGGTATTGACTTCTGCAACTCCCGGTGTTCCTAATAGTTGAGGTCTGATTACCCAATCTTGTATGGTTCTAAGATCAGCAGCATTGAACTTATTTTCATAACCTTTCTTTGGAAACACCACATACTGATAAATTTCCCCAAGACCTGTACTTACCGGTGCAATTTCAGGGCTCCCGAGACCAATAGGGATTGTGTTTTCAGCTTCTTTAAGACGCTCGTTAATTTGAGCTCTTGCCCAGTAAATATCGACGTCCTCCTCGAAGACAACTGTTACAACACTCAATCCAAATCGACTGATTGAACGTAATTCCACAATCTTGGGAATGGGTTTAACGGCTAACTCGATAGGGAATGTAATAAATTGTTCAACCTCCTGAGTTGCCAGGGTTGGAGAACTGGTAATAATTTGAACCTGATTGTTCGTTATATCCGGGAGTGCATCAATGGGTAGTTTACTCAAAGAGTAACCACCTACGACGATCAATCCAACGGTGAATAAACCAATTATGAATTTATTCTTTATACTAAAATGAATGACTTTATCTAACATTTGGAAAATATTAATCACATTAAAATGCAGCAATCCGCACTACGAAAACAAATTCATGTACAGCTGCCATTCTTTTCAAGACACTACTTGAAAACCTATTGTGATTATGCTATTTTAGGGGGTTGCCAGATAGCGGCATTGAATTCTGAAGTACAGAATTGATAGATAGGAAAAGACGCTAAACGTTCATCAAGAAAGACGTCATTGTATTCTAACTCGAACGGAACAATCGATTTAGGAATAAATAAAGTCAGTGAAGGAGCAACGTGATCATGTGTCAATGGGCAATGGTCTTGTTCGTGTTGAGCATCCGATTCATCATGCGCCCCATTAATGTGTTCTAAAACAAAATCTCTGAAACTCAATGGGTGATGTTCCTCATTATGGTGATTGTAATGTTCAATGAATTCAGGAACAAAAGTAAAGGCATGCGCTAACTCCGATGGAAAGGTAATTCCAGCGATGAAAAAGCAAACGAGTATCTTTTTGAACCATGTCATGAGAAACAAATGTAAGGAAAAATAATTATAAGCGTACTCAATCTTTGATGAAGGTCTTGATCATCTCGACATCCAATCCTGAATAATCCGCAAATGCCTAAAGAGTGATAAACTGATGATGTTTTTTGTTTAGTTTCAGTTTAATCTCGTTTATGACTTTAGCCCCTATCTTGGCTCGATTTTTTTTTGAAATTGTTATATAGTAGTTCCGAAGAAAGAATTGAAATAACAAAGATCAAAAAAGCGCAGGATTAGGATATCCCGCGCTTCGGAGTAACAGTGAGTTTTTTAGTCTCAATTATCCTCAAACGATTAAGAAAGTATTTTACTGAGTATATTGTAACGGCGCCCTGAAAAGTGCCATTTTCTACATTTATTTTGTGAATTCAATAATTTCCGCTGATACAGTTATTGTAACCATTTTGAAGTTTTGAACACAATCTGTAGTAATATTAATGAGTGTTCGACTTCCGGTTAATTCAACTCCTGCTTGTTTTGCATTTTCTAATAGATTTTGTTTCGCCATTGAAATTGCACCTTCCTTATCTTTAATAGATATAACGTTCTTTTTGAACGTGGCTACACCTTTAAAGCTACCAAGTACTTTGAAATTTGCTCCAGAAAGTACCACTTGTGTTTGGCTAGTTTGACCAAAATCTCCCATGTATAAAGTCTGTTTACATGAAACTAAAGAGAATAGCAGTGAAGCTGTAAAAAATATTTTTTTCATAGTGTTTAGTTTTTTAAAATTTCCTAATCGTTTGTTTTTTTTACGAATTCGCCCCATTTTTTTTGAGTGGTATAGGCATCCACGTTATCAGATTTAAGTTTGTATTTTGAAATTTTAAATAACTAACATCTAACTTGGTTGAATTTTCGTTAATCATAAGTTTTCCACTCATATCAAAAACTTTAACTGAGATAACTTGAACACCATCAATATTCAAAAAATCAGTAGTTGGATTTGGATACACATTATATTTTAAAGATTTCTCAGCTAAACCAGCCGTTGATTCAGAAACAATAAAGTTAATGGTTTTTGAGTACAAGCCTTCTGAGACTGTAATGCTAAATGAGTTAGTCGTAACAACCTTTTGGTTGTAGATAACACCACCATTCACAACAGTAACACTTGCCCAACCACCACCATCGATGCTGTAGTTAATATCAGCTATATATCCCAGTGAGTTGATGAATTTGATAGAATCATCAAGTTGAATATTATCAGTTTCAGTTACGCTGAAATCACTTGTAGAAAGTGAATATGTGTGGGTCGTTTGTGAAAAGGCCTTCACAGATAAAAATGTAAGCAAGGTAAAAAGTAGGGTTGTTTTCAAAAGCGTTTTAATAATGGTTAACAAATTTGTTAATAGATCCTTTTGATCCATTAGACCTCCCAAAGAAATTCATTAAATTTTACATTGTCAAGTTCCATTGGATTTTATTTCACGATATAATTATCACCAACAAATGAATTTACTACAATTGATGAAGCAGATGTCTATACATGTTCTTACACCAATATTAGAAGTTGTAATACATAGCACGGAGATTGGTGCCGGGTTCTAGGATGAACGTCGAGTAGTGAATGAAGTGGGCATACAGGAAAGCACTAGAGATAGTGCCTCTTTTCCATGTCTTCTTTTTGTTTTTGAAGCAGGACTAAGCAGTACTGGTACAAACGAATGAACATGGCGCGGCGATTGGAGCCCGGAGCACACTGAGCGCCTAAACGCTGGATGTAGCGCATGTGGATGCGAAGTTCTTTTTCTGGCATGCGCGCCAAAATTGCCTTGATGTTTGCTGGATTGATGTTGTACATGACTTTTTTCGGTCACGAGGAATGTGCAAGATCATGGAGGCAAACATCGGTTGGATGATTTCGTCTGCTTAGAACAATCGATACTCCTACCCTATTTATTAAACACGAATTTCCGGAGAAGGTAAAAGGAAAAACAGCCTTGAGCGCTGCCACGTGGAGCACGGCAGCACGGCGAAGAAGGACAGGAAAGTGCATGAGGGTTGCGAAATGCTTTTCCTGGACTGATGAAGCAAAACGGAATGTTTGAGCGTTACGCAGTAGCGAAAACATGGAGTGCGCGAGCCGCCCGCGAGTTGAGCGAAGGTGGAAGACCGAAGAGGAAACTGGAAGGAGACGTGGGCGACCTACCCCGCACGGACGGGGCAAGGGCTTGGCGCAGGTTTTTGATGCGGGAGGATTTCGGAAGGAGCGACCGGCGGTTGCATGGAGGGAAACGGAATGGAACTGCCGGTGTGCGTTGCGGATGCGGTTGCAGGCTTGTAGCGGAGCGGAAAGACAAAACGGCATGGAGCAAATGGGAAAACAAGTATATGGAAGGCATGAGGCACGAATGACGAGCATATTCTTGTTGTGGGAGCGCGAAGTGGCTGAGTGATTGGAGACGGATGGGATCCAGGTCACGGGGCCCGGTAGATGACAAGAACGAAGCGACTGCAGCGCGAGGGATCAAAAACTGTGACAAACCCGCAGCCTGAGCGAGACAGCAGGCGAGCATAAACACAAGCAGCGGTGACACCCCGTTTAAGACCAAAGACCGCTTCGCTGAGAGACTAAAGACAGTAAGACTGACGGGGGCATTACCGCTAATTATTAGTGAATAATTAATTTGCGGGCTTTCCTTGATGGGGTTCGGGGTGGCAGAGAGCTGCGACTGACGACGCTGGATGAACAGGCAAAGACTTTTTAGTGAACAGCTAAGGAGGGAATTCTGGACGACTGGCTAAGTGAGGGGTGTTTGCAAGGGTGTAGCGAAGCGAAACTTTGTATTACCCTTGCAAACAAAAAAGCTGCAGCTGTGAAGACAAGGAGGAAGACCGATTTTCCTTTTCTTCCAAAAGTTAATTACATTCGAGCTAAAGATTTAAAATGGCAACAGATCTAGATGGGATTTTTAATGTTGGACTTAAAGGAATAAGAGACACTAAAGTTTTTGATAATTGGCTTACTGAATTAAGAAAACTGAATATAGCAAAAGCCAGTTCTCCTGATGGCCATGGGGTTTATCATGAGGAAGAAGGTGAATGGGAATATGATACATACGGTTTTGGTGGAAATGATCCGTATGAAACGGATGACCCAAGTTTTCCATTCCAAGTTATATTTGAAGGGCCATACATGTACAAAGTAATTTTGTCAGATGATATTGCTCAATTACCGACTTTTCACCGATTAAAAATCTTATTTGAACAACCATGTTTTTTTGAAAATTTCATCAATGAGATACATCGCGTTGTTAGCATTTTTGGAGCTACTGAAATAACTTGGTTGTCTTCACTAGGTAGTGCAAGTTATTCTGCAATTTATCAGTCACAGGTTTGGGAAAATGTTCCAT
>CAYRMV010000129.1:0-9021 GCA_964425255.1 uncultured Flavobacteriales bacterium | reverse complement strand
ATCAATTCTTCCGAAGTCCACTTTTCGATTGTAGCCATTTCCATAAAAATAAAAGTTATCGATTTAATCGAAGCTCATCACGGAGAGCTGTCATCCTTTCCTCGTTGACGGAGAGAAATCATCCGGGACAAAAATACGACATTTATCCAAATTTCGAACCATTTATCGAATTTGTAACACGATTTTTGAAATAAAACCCTACTTTTGGATTTCGAGTTTTCGCTATGAAAATACTAAGTATTGTATTCTTTTTATCCATAACTTCTTGTGCGTTTTCACATGCCTATTATTTTGGCTTTGCGGAGATGCAATACAATTTGTTGAATCAAACCCTTGAAACAACGCTCGTTTTGTCGGCCCATGATGTGGAAGAAGTGATGAAGAAATCGGGTGAAATTTCCCACGATTTAGAGTTTCTTGTAAATGACTCACTTACAGTTCAAGCGCTTTCCAAACGAATCGATCAAGAATTTCAAGTTAGTGTTTCGGGGAAAAAAGTCACATTTGAATTACTTGGTTTTGAAGTGTTAAAAACAGGTTTGCTACACATTTATTTGGTTTCAAATCCGATTGAAATCTCAGATAAAATTCAAATCCGGTTTTCGAGTTTGATGAATGAATTTCCTGAGCAACAAAACAAACTGACTTTTATTTACAAACAATTAAAATATACAGCTGTTTTTCTTCCAGCTAAACAAGATGCTTTAATCGAATTGAAAAAATGAAAAAATATTTTTTGAAAAAAACACTTATTTGTTTGACTTTGTCATCCACTTTTTGGGGATCTGCTCAGTCCAAATTTGCTCAATTAGATATTGAACTTCCAACCCCAAACGAATATAGAACGGCAGCGGGCGGTCCTGGTCATAACTATTATCAGCAAAAAGCCGATTACAAGATCAAGATTACCCTCGACGATAAAACGCAAAAATTATACGGGGAAGAAATCATCACGTATACCAATAACTCTCCCGATCAACTCGAATATCTGTGGTTGCAATTGGATCAAAATATCTATGCCCAAGACAGTGATTCGAAGCTAATTGAAGTCGAGAAAATGGAAGATTTTAAGAACATTGGAGCAATCAAACGCAAGATGTTCTATTATGACGGTGGATTTAAAATTGAATCCGTGCAAAGCACATCTGGTCAGAAAATGAATTATTTCATCAATAAAACCATGATGCGCATTGATCCTGAGAAACCACTTGGACCGAAACAAAGTATTTCTTTCAAAATCAAATGGTGGTACAACATCAATGATCGCGACAAAGTGGGTGGTCGTTCTGGAATGGAATATTTTGAAAAAGACAAAAATTACTTGTACACCATCGCTCAATTCTTCCCACGTATGTGTGTGTACAACGATGTAGAAGGTTGGCAAAACAAGCAATTTTTAGGTCGAGGTGAATTTGCACTACCATTTGGTGATTATGAAGTGAGCATAACCGTTCCTGCTGATCACGTCGTTGGTGCAACTGGTGAATTGCAAAATGCCAATCAAGTATTAACAGTTGAACAGCGAAATCGCTTAAAAACAGCTATGAATTCGGACAAACCTGTTTTTATCATAACAGAGGAAGAAGCGAGAAAAGCAGAACAAACAAAAGAGGAAAAAACCAAAACATGGACATTCAAAGCAATCAATGTGCGTGATTTTGCTTTTGCTTCTTCACGTAAATTTATGTGGGATGCTCAAATCGTTCGTTTACCGAATCGAAATGTGTTGGCAATGTCATATTATCCAAAAGAAGGAAATCCACTTTGGGACCGCTATTCGACAAAATTAGTGGCACATACAATCAAAACCTATTCCAAATACACGATTGAATATCCTTATCCTGTTGCTATTTCGGTGCATTCGAAGCAAATTGGTATGGAATACCCAATGATTTGTTTCAACGGTGGTCGACCAGAAGAAGATGGGACATATTCTGAAGAAACCAAATACGGTATGTGGGGGGTGATTATTCACGAAGTAGGACACAATTTCTTCCCAATGATCATCAATTCTGACGAACGCCAATGGTCGTGGATGGATGAAGGATTGAATACATTTGTGCAATACCTTACTGAACAAGAATGGGAACGCAATTATCCTTCTCGTCGTGGTCCGGCCTATTTGATTACGGATTACATGCGAGGAGACAAAAATTTCATTTCTCCGATTATGACCAATTCGGAATCCATTTGGCAATTTGGAAACAATGCCTATGGAAAACCTGCAACTGCTTTAAATATTTTGCGTGAAACGATCATGGGGCGTGAACTTTTTGATTATGCATTTAAAATCTATTGCGAGCGTTGGAAATTCAAACACCCTACTCCAGCTGATTTTTTCCGAACGATGGAAGATGCATCAGCGGTTGATTTGGATTGGTTTTGGCGAGGATGGTTTTACACAACAGAACACTGTGATATCGCATTGAAACAAGTGAATCATTTTCAGTTAGATTCACAAAATCCAGAAGTGGAAAAGAAAAAACAAACATTAAAAGAGCAACAACAAGAGCAATTTATCGGAAATCAACGAAACAAAACAGCGATTTCAAAAACAGTAAACGAACTAGATCCGGATATTGATGATTTTTATGCAAAACGAAATCAAAAAGAGGTTGATGCTTTAGATAAAAAAGAATACGAAGATTTCAAGAAAAAAACGTCAGAAGAAGATTTAGCTTTGTTAAATAGCAATAAACAATTGTACGAATTGCAGTTTGAAAATGTGGGGGGACTTGTTATGCCAATCATTCTTTTAGCAAAATTTGTAGATGGATCGGAAGAAGTCATTCGAATTCCAGCTGAAATTTGGCGTAAAGACGAAAAAGTAGTTTCACGCATATTTGTTTTTGACAAAGAAGTTGCTTCGTTTAAAATAGATCCTTACTTAGAAATTGCGGATTGCGATGTGGATAATAATTCTTGGCCAGCTGAAAGTCAACCGACTCGTTTTCAGATGTATCAACAGCAAAAAACACGCGAAAATCCCATGCAACGTCAAAAACGTGTGGAAGAATTGCAAAAAAGTAAATAGGACACCATTCATTTATAATACAAACCAATTTGAATCAAATAGAAATTGCTGAGCAAGTTTTGCAACGAGCAGGCTTCGAGTCGTTGACATCCATGCAACAAGCTTATTTAGAAGAAGATAGTTCGCATTCCGTTTTGCTTAGTAGAACAGGTAGTGGAAAAACTTTTGCATTTTTGCTGCGCTTGTATGCGCAATTAAAACAAAACGAACGTCCTGCTTTGATTTTATGTCCAACACGAGAATTGGTGCAACAAGTATTTAAATCATGGCAACAAATTCAATCGGAGTTCAAATCGATCGTGTGCTATGGTGGACATTCATTTACAGCAGAAGAACAACAATTTTCAGCTAACCCAGTGGTTGTCTTTGGTACACCAGGTCGAATTTTGGATCACTACACGCGTCAAACTCCTGGAATTGACTATTTCCATTACTGGATAATTGATGAATACGACAAAACGCTTGAACTCGGATTTTTACGTGAGCTCGAAGGAATTCACGCCTATTCAGCAGAGAGTTTGAAAGGAATTCAGTTGGTAAGTGCAACTAAATTAGATGAAAAACCCACATTTTTAGTCGATTTTCCATGGAAAGAATTTTCTTTTTTAGAAAATGCTGAACCCACTTGGGAGTTACTTGCCGTTTCAGCTGTTGGTCACGACAAATTGGCGACATTGGCTAGTCTTTTGGGGAAATTAAAAGGTCAAAAAACAATTGTTTTCTGTTCGCATCGAGAAGCAACCGAACGTTTGGCTCAACACATGAATGAATTCGGTCTGAATAGTTCGGTTTATCATGGTGGAATGGAACAAATGGAACGAGAACGTGAATTAATCAAGTTTCGGCATGGAAGTAATTCGTGTTTGATTTGTACAGATTTAGGTGCTCGAGGGTTAGATATCGCTGGAATTGATGCGGTTATTCATTATCAATATCCACAAACAAAAGCTGATTTCATTCATCGTAATGGACGAACAGCTCGCATGGATGCAGAAGGAAAAGTATATTTGCTACACTCGGAAAATGAGCCTCTCCCCGATTATTTCGAAGAATCAGAATTTTCCCATTTGGAATTGGCAATCGAATATGTAGATTTTCCCATTTCGGATTGGCAAACGTTGTATATACCTCTTGGAAGAAAACAAAAAATTAGAAAAGTCGATTTTGCTGGTTTTTTTATGAAAGATTTGAGCATTCCAGCTTCAGAAGTTGGCTCAATTGATGTTTTTGACAATCACAGTTACGTGACAATTTCTAGAAAAGCATTCAGAAAACACCAAGAAGATTTCAAAAAAGCACGTATAAAAAAAGTGAATACACGTATTTTTACATGTCGCTAAAAAAAAAAGGCTGAATCTTTTGTTGAATCAGCCTTTTATTTATTTTTTGACTTTTTATATTGTCATAAAGCTCAAGGTAGAATCTGCTTTTGAAAGGGATTGAGCATTAAGACTCAACACTGGGATTCGATCATCATTCACGATTAAATGCTGAACAAATTTTTCAAAAACAGGTAAAATTGCATCCGAATAATACGTCACAGCGATTAAACTTGCTTCAATTTGTTTGGTATAAGAAAGAATAAAATCTTCAAATTCACTTTTGTCTTTTTCAACGATTTCGAAATGATATTTTACGCCAGCTTCATTCAAGAATCGAGAAATCAAAATTACATTGGCATTTTCTTTTCTTTTTAGGAATTCATCTGAGTGAAGTCTTCCAACCAAATGAATTTCAGCATCATAAATCTTACTTAAAGCAGCTGCATAACGCAATACTTGCATGCTTTTGCTTTCAATTGAAATCGGCATCACTATTTTTGAAATCCCTTCAAATTCAGCACCTTCTTGAAAAACCAAGAAAGGAATATTGCAATTAGCAATGACTTTCACTGCATTGCTGCCGAACATTCGTTGACGAAGATTGACCCCATGCGTACCCATGACAACGTAACTCGCTTCTGTTAAATCAGCTACTTTTCCGATATCATCAAACACATTTCCAACAACAATTTGAAAATCAATTGTCAAATCGGATTGAATTGTGTCAATGTATTTTTTGAATTTGAGGTCTTTTTCATAACGAGCAGATTCATCGTCAATAAAATGAATGAGCAAAAGATTGCCGTTTGTTTTACTGGCCAATTTCAACGCTTGATCAACTGCATTTTCACTTACAGACGAAAAATCAAAGGGTATTAAATATTTCATATATGGTTCAATTTATAGAACAAATCTACGATGAATATAATGATAAAATCATGATTTTGGTCATTTTTCAAATAAATTTGATTTCAAAATTGTTTAAAGTCATTGCGAGCTTATTTGTATTTTTACCTTGTGAAAATCGATCAGACGACATACAAAATCACTCCGGGGAAATTGTTCTCAGGAAATATCCGAATTCCTGCTTCTAAAAGTTATGGTCAACGAGCGTTGGTTTGTGCTTTAATAAACCCCAATAAAACGTTTGTTTATGGTTTAGGAAGTTCGGATGATGAACTTGCTGTATTAAAATTGATCCAAGATCTTGGAGCTCGAATTACAACTTATCATGATCACATTGAAATTCAAGGTATTGATTTTGAAAAAAGTAATATAAATCAGGTTTCAATGGGAGAATCTGGTCTTGCAACTCGCATGCTAACTCCTATTCTAGCTTTGTTTTCGGAAGAAATTGAAATTCATGGACATGGAAGTTTGTTAAATCGATCGATGGAGTTTTTTGATCGTTATCTTCCTGAGTTAAATGTTCAATTTACTTCCAATCAGCATAAAGTTCCATTCCAAGTAAAAGGACCACTTAAACCCAAATCAATTTCTGTTGACGCTTCAGCTAGTTCTCAATACATTACAGGTTTGATTTATGCATTTGTTGCAAGTCGAATAAACGAATCGATTACCTTAACATTAGAAAATCCAACTAGTATACCGTATATTGAACTTTCACTTGAAGTTTTGCAAGAAATGAATATTTATTTATCGTTGAAAAACAATCAAATAGATTTTAATCAACCTATTTTATTTTCTACTTCTACTTTACACGTCGAAGGAGATTGGAGTAGCGCTTCTTATTTTTTAGTTGCGGCTGCCATACAAGGGAAAATAAAACTTGAAAATTTGCGAAAAACATCTCGTCAAGCGGATCGAAAATTAGTGGAAGTATTGCTAGATTTTGGCGCAAAGATTAGCCAAACTGAAACTGAAATTACGGTAGAAAGCAAGGAACATCATGCTTTTGTATTTGATGCGACTCATTGTCCGGATTTGTTTCCAGCTTTGGCAGTATTGGCTGTTTTTGGAGATTCAGTCTCTAAAATAAAAGGTGTTTCACGTTTGTTTAACAAAGAAAGTAATCGAGGGTTGAGTATTCAGACAGAATTTGCCAAGATGGGAATTCAAGTGGATATTCAAGAGGATTGGATGTTCGTTTATCCAAAAAAGGAACTTATTGGTACAACATTTCATTCACACGGAGATCATCGTATCGCAATGGCATGTTCTGTTCTTGCTCATTTTGCTCATGGAGAGTCTAGCATAGTAAATTCAGGTGTTGTATCTAAATCATATCCTGATTTTTTCAGTGATTTTCAGAAACTCCAAAAGAAATAACCGTATTTTTGAGGTATGAATAATTTTGGTCGTTTGTTTCGTGTTTCCATTTTTGGCGAATCTCATGGAGAATGGATGGGAGTTACATTGGATGGTGTAACACCCGGAATTCCAATCGATTTATCCGATTTTCAAGACGACATTCAGCGAAGAAAACCAGGCACAAAAGGAACCACCCCGCGTGTAGAATCGGATGAACCCATTATTTCGACAGGTGTTTTTAACGGTTTCACCACTGGTGCACCACTTACCCTTTTATTCCGTAACGAAAATACTCGATCAACTGATTACGAAGCAACTCGAAAAATTCCTAGACCAGGACATGCTGATTTTGTAGCTTCCAAAAAGTTTCTTGGATATGAAGATTACCGAGGTGGTGGACATTTTTCGGGAAGATTGACTTTGCTTTTGGTTGCAGCAGGTGTGGTTGCAAAAAAAATGATTGGATCGATGAAAATTAGTAGTTCGATTGTTGAAGTTGGTGGTGAAAAAGACATTGAAAAAGGACTTTCCAAAGCGATTGAAGCAAAAGATTCGATTGGTGGAATTATAGCCTGCGAAATTCATTCCGTTCCAGTTGGATTGGGTGAACCTTTTTTTGATTCGGTAGAGTCGTTGCTTGCACATGCATTGTTTTCGATTCCTGCAGTAAAAGGGGTTGAGTTTGGTGCTGGTTTTCAGTCAGCTAGAATGTTTGGTTCTGAACACAATGATGCGCAAATTGATGCGGAAGGAAAAACAAAAACCAATCACTCTGGAGGAATTGTAGGAGGACTTTCTAATGGGAATCCAATTTCATTTCGCGTTGCAATTAAACCAACATCAAGTACACCAAAACCACAAAATTCGTGGAATAATGAAACGCAATCGGTTGAATTATTTTCGATTAAAGGCAGACATGATTTATGTATCGCTTTGCGGGCTCCCGTTGTAATAGAAGCTGTGACTGCGATTGTTTTGGCAGATTTATGGAAACAAGGTTAAAAAAAGAAATGTGAGAAAAATCAACATTCCAAAGCAAATAAAAGAGAATAGATCGTATCGAACATTTCGCTATGTTGTTTACCGAGAAACGTTAGTCAATCCAAAAGAACATCTTCTCACGTTCATTGGTGCTTTTTTGGGGATCGGTTTAATCGGTATGAGTCAACAATATTTAGCTGAAAAACAAGATGTTATTTATCTTATAGGTTCTTTTGGTGCATCAGCAGTATTAATTTATGGAATTCCAAAAAGTCCACTTGCACAAATGCGAAATTTTATTGGTGGACATCTACTTTCGGCTTTTATAGGCGTTTTAATACAACAACTTTTTCCAGAAACACTTTGGTTGAGTGCAGCACTCTCTGTTTCACTTTCCATTGTTGTGATGCAAATGACCAAAACATTGCATCCTCCTGGTGGGGCTACTGCTTTGATTGCCAATATCGGATCTGAAAAAATCAAAAGTTTGGGATTTTTGTATATCCTCTACCCTGTTTTAAGTGGGATTTTGATTTTGGGAGTTGTTGCATTATTGATTAATAAAACACGAAACTCAAAATTGAAATGAATAAAGATTTAATTCTCAGAGAAAAATTAGCGCTTCAACGAACAATTTTAGCCAATCAAACAACCCTTTTAGCTTTCATTCGAACGGCCATGTATTTTCTTGTCGCTGGTGTTTCGATAGATCGATTTTTAGAGAATAAAGTGCTGATTTACTTGTCATTCCTTTTTTACTTTGTTTCTTTTTTAATTTTCATTCTTGGCTGGTTAAATTTTTTAAAACAACGAAAAAAAATCAAAGAAAGTGAAATTCATGTGGGTGATTTCAAAGACGAATATTTAGGGTAAAATAAAAGAGCCGCTCTTTCGAACGGCTCTTTCTAAATTATGCTTGTGGAGCTTCTTTCTTTTCTGGTCTTGGTAACAAAACCTTACGAGATAGTTTCCATTTTTTCGTTTTTGGATCTTTACCAACAACTTTGAAACGAACAACATCCCCTTCTTTACAAACGTCTTCCATTTTCGCGATTTTTTCCCAGTTGAATTCTGAAATGTGAATCAGACCATCAATTCCCGGTAAAATTTCTACGAAACATCCGTATGCTTGTAAAGATTTGATTTTCCCTTCGTATTCCATACCTTCTTCCACTTGTGGAGGGAAAGCAATTTGACGAATACGACGAACAGCTTCATTCATATCTTCTCCATTGTTAGACATCACTTGAACACGACCTTCACCTGTTGGTAATTCTTCAATTGTAATGGTTGTGTTTGTGTCTTTTTGTAACGCTTGGATGATTTTTCCTCCAGGTCCGATGATTGCTCCAATCGTATCATTCGGTACGTTGAATGCTTCGATACGTGGAGTTTGTGGTTTGAAATCTGGAT
>CAYRMV010000128.1:0-9114 GCA_964425255.1 uncultured Flavobacteriales bacterium | reverse complement strand
AATCAAATACCCCTCTATCGACTTTTGAAATTCTTTACAAAATTCATCTGTTAAATAAAAAATTTCAGTAATTTTATCTTGAGTGAAATACATAAATTTAGTTTATATCATTAATATTCAACACATTAAAGATACTAAATGTATTTCACTTATTTTACATTTTTCAACACAATTTATTGACAATCAAATCGTTAATAATCGAACTCAGGTTAGTAATAAATTGAAACTTTGTATTCAGAAACCCGCCCGAACGCAAATCTGCAAAACGTTAGTGGTCAGCTTGACCAACGACACGTAAAAGCAAACAGACAACAATTTGAAAAATAAAGGACTTCTAATAACGACAATAGTTTTCTTCCTGACAGTAAACACAACATACTATTGGGAAGGAAAACTAGAACTTTTTGCAATTCCTGCATTTTTGGCTTTGGTTGTCATATATTTGGGACTTGCAATCGCATTGGTTAGACAAGTCTATCTTGTAGTAAAAGAAAATTTGCTTGACAAATCACGACTTAAACTTATCGGACTTTTGACAACTGTTTTAGTACTGACATTTGTTCGACCATTTGGACTTATAAACTTTGACAAACTTGAAGGCGACAATCTTCTTATAGCAGAAAGAGAAGGTGCCGCAAATTGTATGACAACTTTGAAATTAAAAGACAACTATACATTTAGTGAAAGAAATGTTTGCTTTGGTGTGACAGAAAGTAAAGGAATCTATCACTTACAAAACGACACGATTTTTTTTGACAATGTGAGTGTAGGAAGACATGAAAATGAGTTTTATAAATTTGCAGTTATTAAACCTTCAAAATTTAACAAAGATGGTAAACATTTCGATTTGACACGATACAAAAGTTTGACAGACACCGTAGGACACGAATTATGGATAACAAAAAACGATTTGAATAAACTAAATGACAAAAAGCCGAACCGCTAACAGCCGTTTTGCAAAAGCGGGGTTTACTGTCGTGCAGCTTCGCGGTCGTGTTCCAAAGACAGTTTTGTGGTTAATCAAACATTAGTTTTCAAATCATCCCGATAGCTACCGGGAGTGGTAAAAATCCCGCCCAATGCAAATCTGCAAATGTTTAAAATTCAAATGTAATAAATGACCAATGAAAAAAATCCATGACATAATTTGTCAAGTTTATGCAGGACAAAAATCAAAGAAAACTATTGACTTGGTTTTGAATACATTTATTCCTGAATATGAGGAATTGAGTTTAGATTATGCTTCAAAATCAGATGATGAAGAATATATTTTTAAAACAGAAGATGAAATGATAAATTATTTCATAGAAAATACTGGAATTACTCAGAATTTCTATTGGAATAAATACCATGACAACCCTGACAGAATTATGGTTGGTGCAATAATTACTCATGACGACAAACTGATTATGAGTCTGACAATAGACGGAACTGAAGAAACTGAGAAAAAATACTTTGAAAAACTCAAGAATATTTTGAATTCTGAAATTGGAGTCATTTCGTACATTAATCCTGCTTACTATGAAAATGGATTGGACTTTATTTCTAAATATGGAAAGAACAGTGGATCCTAACTGCCATTTTGTTTTGGGACTTCGTTTTAATTACTCATCGACAGTTGATGTGGTTTCCAGAAAGAAATAGAGAGAACATTTGGTTTTCAAATATTCACCAGAACCAAAATCCAACCAAAAAAATCTAAATCAACTACTTAATAAACTTCAAAAACACTTACATCAATGAAAATTATAGTAAAAACCATATTCATCCTCTTGTTTACAAATTTAGTTGTCTGTCAGAGTGATCTTTCTGTATCTATATCTATTCCTCAAAACTCGGGAATAGCCTTTGTGAACTATAAAACGTATGAAATAAAAAATGACACTTTTTACGTAATTGAAAGAATATTAAATATTTCATTTAATGAATCCGTAAAAGGCAATAATTACATTTCTGATACTATTTCTTTTTCCATTCTTGATAAATCAGAAATAATAGAATTAAGGAGTCTCCTAAATAGTATCGATTCTTTAGGGCATCATTCTGCTGATGGTTGCTTGATTCAAATGGGATGGCCTAGATTTTTTATTTACGCTACCATTGATGGAAAAGAGATGAATGGATTTATTGCAAACTGCTACAGAGAACATATATTTAAGCTCGTTGACTTTATGAATAAGTGTTATCCAAAAGGCAGCATAATTCCGTATGACAAAGCTGAACTTATTGAACAAGAGAAAAAATGTAACGAATATGATTATGAAAGAGGAGATAAAAAATAGAAATATGCTTCTAACTATTAAAAAGAAATGATAACAGTCACATTTGAGAAAATGCCGTACCTTTCCCAGTAACATAAACGATACGATTAATTATTGAATAACAAAATGCTAATCAAAAACAAAGGAATAAAAACAGCCAATTTTTACATTCCGCCGTTCGAGTTGAACAAGGGGGAAATCGTTGTATTACATTTATCAAATGGACAGCATTTTTATGAGACTGAGATGTTCCTCAAGGACCTATTTTGTGGCAAGTCAAAGGACGATAATGTTGTGGTACATAAAAACTTGACATTTGTTGAGCATTTTATTGAATCGAAACTTAGACGGCTTTTTTATCCAGTGACCGTTGGAGAATACTTAAAGAAGAATGCAAATTTAAACAGTCCATTTGCGTCGAAAATCTATGAAATTGATTGGATAAACGAGAAAACAAAAATCAATACTCTCGCAGGAAATCCAAGGAGACTTCTATGTTTATATGCCACGCTTTCAAAGACTGACAATATTATTTATAATGTAGCCGGACAAGACCCACAAGGAGCATACGAAACTTACAAAATCGTTAAAGAAGTTGTAAAAAATGGTGGTTCAGCAATTTTACTAGATTGCTTCGAAGATATGAAAAATGACTGCACGAAATACATTGAATTACTATGGACGAAAGATTCATTGGGCAAACAAACTAAAAAAACGGGTGTATAAGTCGATAAATGATCCCGAAAGAAAAGTCATACAAACGCCAGAAAACGGTGTAAATAAATCATAAACAAAAACATCATTTTGAAAAACATGACAAAATCAGAAATAGCAAAAGCCTTTTCAAATGGAGAGTTTGAAAAAACAAACAAGTTCATCTCTGACACAGCAGTTTGGACTGTTGTAGAAGAAGATACTTTTATAGGTAAACAAGCTATCATTGACAATTGTGAGCAAGTTGGTAGATACTTCCAATCCGTGACTACAGACTTCAAAACACAGAGCATTATAGCTGAAGGAAATAAAGTTGTAATTACAGGAACTGCTGAGTTTTTGAGAGATAACCAACGTGTTTCTTTTGTTACTGCTTGTGATGTTTATGAATTTAACGATAACAATCAAATTCAAAAAATAACTTCATATTGCATTCAATCAAAATGAAAAAAATCCATCCTATTTCTCAAAAAACGGACAATGGAAGTAGCAAATTTTAGACTCTATTTACAGTCCTTCAAGATTTTAACGGAACATGAAATTGATGAGTTAATTGAACTCACTTCGATTAAAACCTTCAATAAAGGCGACTATTTTATAAAAGAAGGTGAAATTTGCAAACAAATCGCATTTGTACTTACAGGTAGCCTTCGTTCGTATTATTTTTCTGATAAAGAGGACGAGGTCACCTATTGTTTCACATTTCCTAACAGTTTAATGACAGCCTATTCCTCTTTTTTGACAGATCTACCAACAATGGAAAATATACAAACCATGTCAAAAACGGACCTATTAATTGTTCCAAAAGAAAAGTTCGACAAACTTGTTCATCAAAATCCGAATTGGGTCTATTTTCTCAAAACAATTGCCGAACAGCAATACCTTGAATTAGAAAAAAGATTGTTTCAATTGCAAAAAAGTGACGCCACAAAACGATATGCAGATTTAACGAAAAATCACCCAGAATACATCCAAAAAATTCCATTACACTATTTAGCCTCTTACTTAGGGATTTCACAGCGCCATTTGACCCGAATTCGAAAAGAAGCAATTCTTTAGACATTTGTCCTCTTTTTTCAGCAGATTGAATTCTAATTTTGCACTATAATCAAAAAAAGCAAAGAAAATGGTCAAAAAAATTGTGATTATAAACGGACATCCAAACAAAGAAAGTTTGAACTTTGGTCTTGCAGAAGCTTATAAAAAAGGCGCTTTGGAAAGTAATGCCGAAGTAAAAGAAATACAAATTTCTAGCCTGAAGTTTAATCCAAATCTTGCTTTTGGTTATCAAAAAAGAACTGAATTAGAACCCGATTTAGTTGATGCATGGGAAAAAATCAAATGGGCTGACCATTTAGTTTGGATACACCCTGTTTGGTGGGGTGGTTTGCCTGCAATCATGAAAGGATTTATTGATCGCCTTTTTCTACCTGGCTTTGCTTTCCAATACCGAGAAAACTCCTTGTTTTGGGACAAATTATTGATCGGAAAAACCGCTCATATCATCACAACACTTGACCAACCGGGCTGGTACTATCGGTTAGTTTATGGTAGACCAAGTGTAAATCAACTAAAAAAAGCTACACTTAAATTTTGTGGAATCAAACCTGTGAAAGTTTCGTACATTGGAATCATTAAAAATTCGAATGAAAAACAGCGGAAAAATTGGATTTCAGCCGTTGAAAAAATGGGAAGAAAGAATCAATAAATCAGGAAAAAAACCATTCAACTCGCTGTTTTCATTTCATTCAATTACATCCCCCCTTTTCCATTGTTCCATTAGGAAAAACTGCTTTACGTTGAAAGTTTTAAATAGATCAAATTCCAAATCCGAAAATCCATATATTTATCATCTATATCTAAATGTTGAAATCATCCGAAATAGAGAGAATAAAATAAAACAACAAAAAATCTAAGTTTGACAAAAAAAAGAAAATGGATTAAACGCAGCCTTTGGACTTTCATCGTAATTTTCGTATTGATGAATGTGAGTGCTATTTTTCATTCCTACAAACTCACGCACTTTGTTGATAGTAAAATTGAAAAAACAAAAGACCCGAAAAAGCAATCAACAACACAAAAAATAAAGACAATCATTTTTGGTGTAAATAATCCGAGACCGGAAAACGATTCCTTACCAACCAAATCATTTGAAACGATCAAACTCAAAAGCAACAAAGAAATTGAATGTTGGAATATCAAGACTGAAAATGCAAAAGGAACAATTGTACTTTTTCACGGTTTTGGTGGTAACAAATCTTCCATGCTCGACAAAGCGGATATTTTTCTTGCACTAGGTTACAACACTTTTCTCGTCGATTTTATGGGCTCAGGTGGTTCGGAAGGCATTCAAACTACCATCGGTTTTTTTGAAGCGGAACAAGTAAAATCATGTTTTGATTACCTAACCGAAAAAGGAGAACAAAACATTTTCCTTTTTGGAACTTCGATGGGCTCTGTTGCTACAATGAAAGCCATACACGATTTTGCACTAAAACCAAAAGGGATTATCATTGAATGTCCATTTGGTTCCATGTACGAGACAGTTTGTGCCCGATTTAAAACGATGAAAACACCCGCATTTCCTATGGCTAATCTTTTGGTCTTTTGGGGTGGAATACAAAATGGATTTTGGGCATTCGATCACAATCCGACAGAATATGCGAAAAAGATACATTGTCCGACACTTTTACTTTACGGGGCAAAGGACGAGAAAGTAAGTAGAAAAGAAATTGATCAAATTTTTAATCATTTAGGTAAAAGTAAAACACTTAAAATTTATCCCGAATCAGGACACGAAAACTACTTATTAAAATACAAAAACGAATGGACAAAAGACATACATACCTTTTTGTCAGCGAACTAAAAAAGAAAACGAAATGAAAAAACAAACTGTTATTTACCAAGATCAAAACGGGACACTGGAAGGTAGTCTGAGTTATGATGGTAAACTTCTTCATTTGTATCTTGCTGACTTTCATTTTTCCTCCCGTTTTATGGATGGATTTAGTACTGAAACCGAAGTAATTGATGCCCGATTCCAACGAGATGCACACTATGACTTAACAAACTTCTCACTTCATTTTCAACTTCCTATGAGGTTTTCAATAAATCATGTGGGTGAATTTTTAAATCTTACTTGTGAATTGACTGTACGAACAGATGAAGATCAGTATAGTTGTTCGTTTCTTCGATGTAAACTTCTTGTAAATAACACCGAAATCAATCTGCCAAACGCAGGAACGATCGAAGGCGCAATTGTACAATTAAATGATTTATTACCTGAAACCATAAAATTCATTGGCTGTTATAACTGTAAATTTTCTGATTACAGTATTTATGGTCAGCAATTTTGGGGTTCGATGCTCTGTTTTAAAAACAACAAAGAAGCGTACTCCAAGGTAACTGGAAAAGATGAATTCATGGAAATCATGGACGAATTTGACCAACTGGTTCCCGAAAGTTACTTTTGCGATGAGTTTGAAGAACGACCAAAAAACACCGGTTATAGAGGTTAAAATGAAATCACGCAATCATATATCTATATGGGTAATTTCATAATTTTACGAAGTCAATTTAAACTAACCCAAAATGGCAATCATTTTTATTCGTGAAATACCAATAAAAAAATTCAAAGAAAGAATTCAATTTCCTTCAATCTTGTATTTTTTCTCAATTCTATTTCTTCATTTGATTGGATTAAATGTACCTGATTTAAACTATGTTTACCTAGCTTTCATTTCTTGTTGTATACTGATCATTTGGGTAATTCAAGTAATTCTTGTTCAAAAAAACTGGTTTTACAAAATTGAAATCAATGAAAATGAGTTAATTCTATTCGGTTTTAGTTTTAATCTAACAATTCATCTTCACATCCCTTTTGAAAATTACTCAATACGTGTTGACTACAATAATCGGAGACATATTCACCCTGATTTTTACGTATTACGCTTAAAATCAAACAACAAAATTCACATCTTCAATTTAACAAATGATTGGAATGATCCTTTGATTTTTGAAATTGTCAATGAGCTGAAAAAATGGCGCGATTCAAAACCATTTTTGATCGATGGTATCCACTACCTCAACAATTTAGAAAAGAAAGCTTTGAGATCTAATTGATTCATTTTGTAATTTCCAAAAAATGAAATTAACTTCGTTACTAGATCTTATATAGATAAAATGAAATAATTCCCATTAGACCAGTGAAAAATAGTAACCTAAAAACAAGTATTATTATAATTGTTTATCTAGTTTTGTTTGCGAGTTGTAACAATACATCATTTGATTCAGCAAAATGGAAAAGATGGGATGGCAAAAAATCTTATGTAAGATGGGATATGGCTTATGATTTGATAAAACATCACAATCTTAAAGGTAAAAACCATAAAGAAATTGAAGATTTACTAGGAAAACCAGATATTGATGTATTTAGTTCAACTGATAAATATGAATACGATTTAGGTCCATGTAGAAAAAATTTTGACTTTGGAATTTTAACGATAGAATTTAAAAATGATACAGTAATAAAAGTTGAAAAACACTGTAATTAAATCACATCAATTGAATTCCTCGGCAACTAAAACTATATATCAAACATTAACACATGAAATACATTAAAAACACTATCACCTTATTAATCAATGTATTGCTATTTTGGCTTGCCTATTCCTTTTTCGTTGGGAATGCATTACCTATCATTTCACGAACTGTACATGGAAAAGAAGCAGCCGCAGCCATCATTTTAATTTTACTTGTTGCAACATTTGTTTGGTTTGTAATTCGAAAGAAAATGAAAAAATTATCTTTCGGCATTTTAAGTATTCTATACTCATTGATCCTTTTTTCATTCTTCTATTTTAACAAATCATCTTCAAAAAATCACTACGAACAGTTTCATCAAACTAGAATGTTAACAGTTTATGATGATGATATTCATCATTTTAGTACCATCGAAGTCGGAGATCAAAAATATAAAAACGAAGTAGAGTTAAATCGTTGTTTTAATTTTGATAGTATTGATTTAAAAGTGATTGATGGAAACTTAGGCCTCAAATATTTAACCGAGGAAACTAAAATCAATCATGGTTTGAATTGTTCTGAAAGAAATTCTGCACCAGTTAAAAACGCATCTCTTTTGGGAGTCGAATTAATCAAAAAAAGGTGTTTCAATCAAGCAAAAGAATTCTATACCACACAAATTAATCTTGACCCAAAACAAGATGAACTATTCTACTACAGAGGGTTAATACATTTATTTTCTGATGAATATGAACTAGCCTTGTCTGATTTTATCATGGGGGTAAATACTAATCTCAGTCAGGAAGACATTTCTCATCTCCAAAAAAATAATTCATCCATAAATGAACTACTGGAAAAAATTAGGAAAAAAAAATGGGATATATCGATTATTGATGATGTACTCAAATTAGATGAATTGAGTGAAACGAGTGATTATCTTGAAGGAATAAGGTTTTGTTTAACACAACTAAAAAAGCAAAAATAAAATTCAATATCATTCCTAAAAACTGGAAAATATCTATTTTTATCTGAAAGTCAAACCATGAATAAAATATACAAATTTCTTTGGATTTTCTTACCGTTCTTCTCATTCGCTCAAAATCGGGATATTCCAATCGAGTTAATTGATTCAACAAAACGAATTGAAAAAGATGAAAAAAGTCTACAAATTCGTCCAATTCATAATTTAACGATTTACAAATGTATCAATAATACATACTTAGTTAAACGTGTTTTTATCGAAATCGATTCCATAGGAAGAATCTTCCTTAATCGAAATCCTACTGATTATCAATTTGATATTAATAACTTTAATCGCGAAATATCGACTTTTTATACACAAGAAAAACTGTATAAATCACCCGGTGAAAATAGGATGACGATTATAGAAGCTCCTCTCACCGAAATAAATCATCAAAACATCCTTATCACAATCCAGTTTCAAGATGATGTTCTGGAAAATGATAAACATTTATTGACTAAAACATCCTATTCTTGGGGAAAAGCCTATTACTATAAAGTGAATGATTACCCCATTTTTAATTATCTAAACGAGAGTGAAATTCAAATTCTCCAAAAACTGCTTGATTTAGAAAATTAAACTCTTCTAGAATAAATC
>CAYRMV010000127.1:0-9129 GCA_964425255.1 uncultured Flavobacteriales bacterium | reverse complement strand
GGCGGCGTTGGTAAGTTCAACAAAAAGAAATAGTTTATTGTCCTGCACTTTTGTCGTATACGGAATTCCAGCGATATGAACAGTAGTACCTGCTAGGTTAGCTGAATCCGTCCATCCATCTTCCGTTGTGTAGCTAAAATGTATATTGGCTAATAAATCTGTTTGGCTGTACAAGGTAGTAAACGGTGTACTAAATTGTACAATAAACACCAAAAATCGTTTCCCTTCTTGTAACAAGAGTGTATTTCCTGAAACAGCAAACCCAAGTGATGCATTAGGCATGTTTTCAAACCCAGAAACGGACGCATCTTTGTATCCAAAAGGAAACCAAACAGGAGGTTCGGCTTTCAACGGTTTACCCAAGCCATCAGTAGAATTAGCCACAGGAGAGGCCTTGATAGCTTGGATAAAATCCGTTTCGTTTTCAGGAGCAACATAAATGCTTTTGAAGGAGGTAATTTTTGATTTATTTGGAATAAATTGTTCAGTCAGTGTGTAAATCCGTTTTTTATCGAGCGAATCTTTGTCTCCATCAAACTCTGTTCCCATCGGAATATTGGCGCTTTCAATGTTTTTTGCCAATTCAAAAAGAAGGTATACTTGATCAGCTTCCGCTTCTAATTTAGCGATCTGTAAAATCTCCTCGTAATAAAAGTCCAAATGCCGGTTTGTAATCTGATTGAAGCGCTCCTTGGAAAAGTCGAGCAGTTTGATAAAACAGATAAAAAGAGTGAGGTGAGGTGTTAACTTATTATTTTCTTGATATGTTTCAAGCAACGTTTCCAAATCAGCATTATCTTCAAAGAATGCTTCCCAATTTCCTACAGGGAATTGATCATCAGACGTATCATAAAACAATACATCTTTGGAAAAATGATACGCAAACTGCATCCAATCTTTGAGTCCAAAATTCATTAAATGCAATTGATCTGGAGCTAACGAAGCACGAATCCGTTCTGATTGGTCTAATCCACCTCTTTTTAAATCTTTTGTTATGTCGTTGCAATTTTTACTCATAATAGGATCGTTTTAACAATTATCTTTCTGTCGCTTCAATTTTGTAGAAAGGATACACCAAGTTCATACGTGAATTGGTTGCTCTGATTTCATAGTCAACTTGAATCAATAATACGCCTTCCAATTCCTGACTTTCATCAATCGAAATGGATAACAAATTGATTCTTGGCTCATAATACAGGATCGCGTCTTTGATTCTTTCTTTGGCAAGCGTTTCGGTGGTCAAATCCAAATTTTCAAACAGTAAGTCGTCAAGGTTGCATCCAAAATTGGGTAGCATTACGCGTTCACCTAGTTTAGTGGATAGAATAACCGATAAGCTTTGCTGAATATCTTGCTCATCTGAACTCATCATTACTTCACCTAGTTGGACATTAAATTCGGGTGGAAAACTCCAACCTGTTCCTAAAAATGTAATTTTCTTATTCATTTTTTATCCTATTAGTACGGTTGCTAATCCAGCTGCTATTGTGCCCCCATGCGCTGTCAAATCTCCTTGTCTTGCCGCGGGTTTCCCCCCGATAAAAACGGTGCTAGACCCTTGTACAACAGAATCCGTAGGGCCAATACAAACCGCCATATCTCCTACTCTTGCGGCAGGTAATCCTCCGATAAAAACCGTTGGCTCACCCGGAGGGAGCAAGGGTCCGCCTACATGTGGTACGTTCCCCGTAACCATCGGGCAAACGTGCATGTCTGTTACTCGTGCTGCTGGTAATCCCATCGTTAATTTATTTGAACAATTGAACCTTTTAGTACAGTTACGGCATTGGATTTCAGTTCTAATCCTCCGCTACCTTCCGCTGTGATCTGTGCGTTTGCTTTTAATTCAATATTGGTTCCTTGGAATGCAATATTTCCTTTTGCTTTTAAGGAAATGTCTTTTCCACTTTCTATCGTAATTCCCGATTGATCGAAAACCACTAAATTGCCGTTTTCATCTTCAATGCGTATTTCGCCACTATCGTCGTCTAGTAGTATTTTTTTTCCTGAGGGAAGCGTAAGGGAAGCGGTTTTTTTATCATCATCGAAAAGAAATTTAATCTCGCTTCTTGTCACAAATCCTTTGATATTATTATCGTCTTCCGCTGGAATTGGAGAAGGTTTGGCGGAACTATTCAATTGCCCAAGAATAATTCCTTCATTGGGATCTTCGTTCACAAAACCAACAATCACCTCATCACCAATATCCGGACGAAAAACAGAACCTCGGTTATTTCCAGCATCCAAAGTTGCAAGTCGACACCAAATTCCTTGTTCTGCTTGATTGACGATCGGGAACGTGACTAAAATGCGATCTTCTCCCTCTGGATCATCTTCTAATTGTGTGACTTTTCCATATTGAAGTCCTTTGACAGCAGGGATGAGTCCAGCGGCAGGAAACGAATTGATATCATATGTTTCTGAAAACCACTCCGGATTGAGTCCAAACTGTGCATCCACAGTCCAATTTCCATCTGCAATGGAATGTAATACTCCAGAAATATAAATTGGTCCGTTGAACCGTTCACTGATTCCTTGTAAATTCAACACCGTGTCTGGTTTCACCTCTGGAATTCCTTGAAAACGAACCCGACCTCTAATTTTTGCCAATTGATGATAGAGTTGTGTCGCATTCGCCCAATCTTGTATCACTTGTTCTTTTAGCGTTCCTCCGTGGCGAAGCTCATAGTTCTCTAAATCGATCACCTTTGCTAAAACTTCCGAACTTATATTCCCATTCAATTTGATTTCTGGCCAGTTGGCTTCCGTATCAATGATTCCTTGTTCTGCTTCATCCCAGGTGTAAGCGGATACTTTAAGCAGCTGACTTCTGGCATCCATTTCTGCATCGAAATCTAAAATCGTACTTCCAAACAAAACGGTTTGAATTGATTCAGCGGAATAATTAGGTGCTTTGACATGAAGCTTTCCGTCGTCCATGAAACATATTTTGCCGTTTGCCTGCGCTCTAGTGACAATAAAATCCCAATCAGAACAATTGTATTGGATCAATTCCGGATGTTGATAGTTTGTTTTTTGTACCTCATTCGCAATCCCGTATTTGTTGCTAATTTCTTCGATAATATCACTATCATAGCTCTCATAATAGTACCGATTCTTTCGACCAACCGTTAGCTTTACAGCTTCGTCTCGGCATTCAATAATTAAGTACGTTCCGTTTTGTCGTATTTTCACACTCTGTTTAATGACAATCCCAGTAAAAATGGTTGCTTCGTCGGAATGATAACCCGCTTTCAGTTCTATTTTCTTTCCGGGTATGAAAAAATCCGTGTTGGAAACAGAAAACTCACTTTTAGCAGCATCCCCGTCGATGATAACCAACTGCGCTTGTGAAAGGCGATTAATTTCTTTCTTTACACTGAATTTCAATACCTGACAAGTCGAGGGAACGACCTCGTTATCAATAAGCACTGTATAAGTAATCAAATCACTATTCTGCGAAGTATTTATTTTTACGTCGTTTTCCATTTAGGAGCGTTTTTCTATGGGTGGAAAATAAATCTGTTGCCCTGGGGTTAATGTTCTGAAAGATGAAATTTTATTGGCTTTGGCTACTTCTACGTAGTACTTTGAGTCACCATAAATACGGTGACACATCAGCGGCAGAGTGTCTCCTGCTTTGACCACGCGGACATGTGTAAGATCTGGCGAAGTTCTGTTCTCCAATGCGATCGCCTTTAAACCATCCATGAAACTTAAAAACTTGGCTTTTCCAACTGCTCTGAGTGGCTTTCCATCACTTCCAAACAACTTATATTCTATCTGTAAATCTTTAAGAACACAATTAAAGATTAAGTTCCCCCACGAGATTTTTAAGTAGTTTGGTTTATGTTCGCTACCATTGAAGTCATAAACAATCTTCATGAAGACACCAATTTGGTCGTCTACTCCGTTTTTTTCTTGTCCATCTGGCATAACATCTGGTTTGGTATCTGCAGCCATTTCGGTTTTTGTCGGAGTATTTTTATTTTTTTGAAAAAAAACCCCTGTAGCATCAAACAAAAAATCGATATTTAACTCTTGACTTAGCGTTTTATTATATCTTAATTCGGGGAAACCAGATCCTGGACTAGATTCAGTGTTATAGTCATTCGAAACACCAAGACTATATTTCTCAGGATTAATTTTCGTCACATAAGGATTTCCCAATTTGTTATCCATTTTTGAATCCGAAAAAGCCTGAATTTCTAATTTAACAAGATTTCCACTCATACCTTAATTATTTACCGTTCTTTTTGCTTGTCAATTTGCTGCATGATCTGCTCTGCATATTCTGCCAGCAACTGAATTTGATTCTCTGAAACAGCACTTCTTCGTCCTCCGTCCGAATTCGAATCAGGAACAACGTTAATTTCAATCAATAGTTCTTTTATTTCAACCGCCATAGAGTTCATGATTAGAAGTGAAATACTGGTAGCTGATTTCAACGGTTTCAATCAATACTTTTCCTTCCATGGAGTTTAATTCATCTACGGTCCATTTTACGGGAATGCACCCGACAATTGACCAAACATAAATAGGCATATTCTGACTATTCAATAGACAAACGATAATATCGCGTGGTTGAAACGTAAAATCATTGAAGGCAGCTTTAAACCATCTTACCAAATCAGAGTCGAGCACGACTCCCCGTTTCAGGACTAAATTGGGGTATTTAGTCCTGACAGGTAGTTTGTGTTTGAATCTATTTTCTCCTCCTTCGGCATATTCCTCCATTTCAAGTTCTACCGACAATCCAGAAACCGATTGAAATTGATTTTCGATTGGATTACGCCCCAAAATAACACTAAAATGAAAGCCCTTAGGTGGATAATATTCTAAAGCCATGGTTACACTGTTTGAATAACTAATCCTTCGTGAGCTAGTTCCATCGTCTCGATGGCAACTTCATTTCCATCTGCTTTCAGATCTGTTCCCGTAATTTTGGTCGGCCAAGCATTTTTTACTTCCCAAACCAAGACAGGTGAATGTGAATCGTCTAAAAGAGAAATCGTTAAATCTCTACGAACTAGTGGATCTACATGGACAGATTTCCACCATGCATAAAATTCATTGTCATCTAAAAAGATCCCACGCTTTAAGGTGATATTCGAATATTTCTGTAAACCCGGCATTTTAATTTTGCTAAAGTCCGGTGATGCACCTTGTCGGTATTCAATGATTTCAGTTTCAACATCTAAGCCTGTTACTTCTGTGAAACCGATTTTTGTACCACCCCAATCTACACTGAAATGAAACTTAGTTAATGGATAATTACTACTCATTTTTCTTTACTTTTAATTGTTAATCCGATTATATTTCTTGCATTTTGTGTGTGAATTTCAACACGATGAATTCTGCTGGTCTCACTACTGCCATCCCTACTTCGATGATCATCGTTCCACTCAAGATATCTTCTGGAGTCATTGTTGAACCAAGCCCAACTTTCACGTAAAATGCTTGTTCCGTAGAAGCTCCCGTTAATGCACCTGCTTTCCATTGCAAAGTCAAGAAAGAGGAAATCATACTTCGAATACTCACCCACGTATTGGCATCATTGGACTGAAAAACAAATGGTTCAGTCGCTTTTTTAATGGATTCTTCTGCAAAATTGAAAAAACGGCGAACGTTAATGAAACGCCACTCGTTGCTATTTCCATCCAAGGTTCTTGCTCCCCAAACCAAGGTGCCTTTCCCAACAAATGAACGAATTGCATTCACGGATTTACCCGTAGTGGTCACGTTCATGTCTTCTTGTGTCAAATTGGAAATGACTTGACTTGGCTGCAATACATAATTTAATCCGACATTCGCTGGCGCTCTCCATACACCGAGGCTGTTGTCTACACGAGCATAGACTCCTGCAATGGAAGAAGAAGGAGGAAGTAACATAGGCGTGTCCGCAATTGCTTGTTTGATTTGGTTGTAAAGAAGGTTGTTCTCTGCTTTTACACCCTCTAAATTTGTTTCAATTCCAGCAGTTTGAACATCATTAACCGCTTGCTCCAAATCAGCTACTTCATCATCCAAACAAGAGTCTATCACATTTTGAATAAATTCAAATGAACCAGCAGTATAATCAAATATCGGAAAAACAGTTCCATTTAATTCTTCTTCTGCATCTTCGTATGTAATACTTGTTTCAAATAATACTATTGAAGCTTCTAAGGTTGCAATATTGTCCGTTAATTCTGTCTCAATCCAAGTTGCAAGCGCATCCACTGCGTTGTCTAAACTCGTATCTGGACTCAACAGTAATCCTTGTAGATTTACGCCAATCGCATTTATAGTTTCAAAAGCACTAACATAATTCTCCAACGATGCTTTCACTGCTTTAAGATCATCAATACATTTTTGACGCTCGCTTGGGGTAAGCGGATCTGTGGGAGTTCCGCTTAGCCCGTTATAGGTTGATAAAAGTGTTGCTAAATTAGCAGTCAAGCTAACATTTGCTCCGTTCGTAATCAACTGCTGAATCAGTGTTGGAAACTGACTTGTGTAATCTTGATTTTCTAAAAGAACCGCCACTTCCCCATCTATGAAAAAGTAATCAATGATCGTTTTCAAATACGGATAGTAAGCAGCGCCATATTTTCGGTGTGTTTCGTCGTTGATGAGTAAATTGCGAAGTTCGAGAATCGGATCATTGGATGAACCAATGGCTGCATCCGTATATGTATCCACAATCGTGAATCGATCCTGCAATTTTTTACTTTGTGCTAACGAGCTGTTGATCACCGAATAGTAGTTTGCAGGAAGTGACAAATTGGTTGCATCTGGGAACAACAACATGGTCGGCTCATCTTCTTTCTCAATGGCTGCTAATCCGTCTTCAAAATCCGTTACACTCATTAAGGTATTTTCATCTGCCGTTCCGACACTAACGATATAACAAGGTCCGCCTCCGTTGGCAAAATACATTTGAAGTGCATAATACATTTGAAAAGTAGGTGTCCCATTCAACCCATTAATTTGGGTAATTGTATTTCCGTCTACTTCTACTTCGATTCCTTTTTGCGGATATGGATTTCCAAATTTAGCTTGATAATCCAACAACGAACTTATTCGGGTTGGAACCAATTTTAGGTCATCCACTTCGGTGTAACCGATAAAAGCGGGAATCGCTGTTGCGACGGCAGCAACGGAAGGAGGAAACGTTGCGATTTCTTCCACATAAACATTGGGTGTTTTGTAATTTGCCATAGTTATTCTGTTTTTATATATAAATTACTGAGTATACTTCCTCCGCCACTTTTTCAATTAATCCGACTTGTGGATTGGGAAGTTTCATCCCCGAAACAATGTAAGAAGAGGGAATTGGCGGAATCAAATCTTCAGGATCAATATCGATAAATCCCTTTCTGACCAATGGATACTTTTCAGGAGTCACATAATTGGCTTGAATATCTTTCCGCTGATAACGCCAATAATATTGACTATTCCCAAAACGAGTATAGTAATGCGTACCTTTTATTTTTTGTACGCCGTCGTCCTCATAGGTTACAGAATAAGCTTCATCTTCAACCTCCATCTTGATGGAAATGATTCCAACAAGGGTTTCTCTAGGTGCAACCTGATGCCATTTGCGGAAATTCTTCGTCGTTTGCTCATCCAAGACAAATGCATCATTAATCACAGATGTAAGGTCTCCAGCATCTCCCAAGAGCGGAATAAGAGGAACGAGTGATTGTTCTTTGTTTGTTAACCAAAACAGCTGTTTTGAATTAATCGGAATGTCCGAATATTCGGAAAATTGTTCATCGGAGAAACGAACTAGAAAATCAAGTTGTAAATCGGGGGAAATGGGAATAAAAGGCTGTTCGAGATCACTACCATCTACGGAAAGTACTACTTTGAAACTCGTGTTATCTCTAAACAAACGCATTCGTTGATTGGCTAATTTCTTGATTGTATCCTTGGTAGGTTGAATATCCAAATACGACGACCAATTAAACTGAGCTAACTCTTTTTCTCGGTCTTCGTTACTCATATCAGAAAACTTCTCCAACCCCACATCTAAAAAATAGTCGTGGAACATTTGAATCGTAAAGAGTTCGGTATATTTTGACTGAAAAGACATCCTGTTTATTTTTTAGTTCGTTGTATTTAATGTAATGGTATTGATCGCAGGAGCTGTATTCACTGCGCGATTTCCAGCGATGGTTACCAAAGCTAATTTGTAAAGTGCGGAAGGAAACTGTCTTCCACCGAGTGTTCCCCAGATATAATTCAAGTCTTCAAAATTAGGTGTATAGAGTTCCATGGAAAATTTAAACGTATTGGTTGGATTATGGGAAAACAAATTTTCGTTGTAACTTGAATTACTTTGTGTGAAAACATTCTTTGCTTGAAAAAATTCGATGGTTTTCGACAAATAAACCAAGGAGTCTTTATATAAATTAGCATTTGCACTAAAAAGAACATAGAGATTCAAATTCACTTCGGGATTGTAATATTCTGTTTGGTTGTTTATTCTACTTTGGTTGGGAAAATTTCGAAGGGTTGTTTCCTCATCAATTGTTAGTAAGGTAACAATGACTTTGTTGGTCATATTCCCTGCTATCTCTGACTCAGAATCCGCTAAGGCAATATTATCTAACACAACAATGTCTTCCACCACATGCTCAATGTGCTGTTGGAAATAGATATTCAATTCATTTACTAATATTTGTAGTGCTTCATATATCATATCATCGTTGTTAGCTTTAACGTAAGCGCAAGTTACACAACTACAAACAGACTTGATTGACTACTTTTACGTAAAATGATTAGGTATTTATACGCTATTTTTATCTTACTCGAATGAAAAAATAGTAGGTGCGTCGCTGGGAGATGGGTTTAGATATCATTTTTTGTTCCTTACTCTGGTTTGGATTACGAGGTAAAATGGCGCACTAAGCTGATTAAATAAGCCAATCAAGGACAAATTATTAGTCTCCATATAGTTCTGATTCATGAAATTATTTGAGAGGATCATTTAATCCAAACTGATCGTTTTCTATTTCTGTACGTTTCGTTTTTCAGGAGGTTTTTCTATCTCAGACTGGTTTGTTTGCTACAGATGTTTTATTCACAGGTGGCTCCTGTTGAGTTCCCATCCTTGCAAAATCATCTTCAAACTCACCACCG
>CAYRMV010000126.1:0-9133 GCA_964425255.1 uncultured Flavobacteriales bacterium | reverse complement strand
AACCCAGGACCCATACATTAAAAGTGTATTGCTCTACCAGCTGAGCTACGGAATCGTTATTTTTTTTGTGCCTCACTCGATCGTGATTGCGGGTGCAAAGATAGCTAAACTTTAAGTTTATGCAAGTGAAAAACACAAAATTTAGAAAAAATTTAGACCTTCAATTTCTAATGAGTTGAAATAAAAAGAAATACAATTATTTTTATCACACTTTTTTTTCATAGAAAAAATATTATTAAAATATAATTCTAGGACATGACACCTCGATTATGCATTTTCGCAATCATCCTTGTTAATTCTTTAACCACATGTTACTCCCAATCATTAATCCCTTATCGTAATTCCTACAATAAATGGGGATATTGTAATAAAAATAAAGAAATAGTTATCCCGTGCGAATTTGATAGAACATATCCAATTGTAGACCATCTCGGGAAATTTGAAAAAAATGGTAAAACTGGTTATGTAAATGAGTTCGGTAAAATAGTATGCCAACCTATCTACGACGAAGGTAATTTTTCAAACAACGGCAGAGCACTCGTTAAAAAAGATTTAAAATTTGGTTACATCAATGCCAAGGGAAAAGAAATTATCCCTTTAATTTATGATAAAGCAGAAAATTTTCATAAAGGATACGCAGAAGTTTTCATCAAAGACACTTGTGGCATTATTGATATAAACGGCAGTACCATTGTCCCTTTTAAGTACTTAAATGTAGTAGGTAAAGTTGAATTTAATGATGGCTTTATACCGATGTTGCTCACACCATATCCTGACTTGAAATTTGTATACGTTGACAAGAAAGGAGTTGTATTAAACGGTAAAACATTCAAACAAGCACAACCTTTTAATAACCACCACGCGACTGTTCGCTCAATGGAGACAAGTCTTTTTGGTGCTATTAACAAAAAGGGCATTTTAGTCGTACCTTATGATTACGAATGGGGATTGTATTTTGAAAATGGCCAGTCAGTCGCCAGAAAAAACGGCCATTCTGGTGTTATTGACACATTAAACAAAATTATTATTCCATTTGAATATGATGGATTACAAATACTTCAAAAAGGATTTTATCTGGTTAAGAAAGGTTCTGTATGTTTTGTGATAAATGCTAAAAATGAACGTTTGAATGCACTCGATTATGAAGAATTCAAATATACAAGAGATGGTGTGACACCTGTTAAAAAGAATGGATACTGGGGATATATCGGCCCGGAAGGCAAAGAATTAAGTCCGTTTATTTATACCGCGGCTGAACAATTCACCAACAAGTACGGTGCTCTATACGAAGATGAGGCAATACAATTGATCAATCTAAAAGGTGAAATTGAAATGCTACCTGAGATATTTTCCTTCTTTGATTTTGAAAATATCTATAACGGAATCATTCGTGTCGCCAAATACAACAAAAGTGAACGTCGATTGGTTTATGGAATACGAAATTTAAATGGCAAACAATTGGAATTGAAATATTGCGATGTATTGCCCACTGTCGTAAACATTGAATATAAATCAAAGTATTTGGTTGAAGGCCTCATTTTAGTGGAATCTAATCCAAATGGGGAAATGGGCTATATTGATTTAAATGGGAATGAATATTGGGAGAAAACGAAAAATGATATTGACTTTGAATCTCGCATCACTGCAAATATTCAAAGACGTTACGAGGAACTTCAGATTAATCGTGAAAGTCAATCAACTTCGAAACAGGCAAACATTTCTTTCAATAAAATATATTCAGAATATCGAACAATTGACCACCCGAAAGATGTGAAAAATTATTCAGTACTTGCCGGTGGATCTTTAAACTTTCTTGTAAGTTTAGATGAAATAAACATTTTTGTTGTAGGCTCTAAAAGACTTGTGGAATCTTACACTATCATTTCATCAGAGAACACAGTCTTTGAAGGCGCCCCGGCAATTCATTACCACGCAACAAACAAATCGAGTTCAGTATTTTCCGATTTTTATTTCATTAATGAATTAAATACCTGTTTTATTGTAGAATCCGGATATGTATCTCAATTTAAAGGCTATTAACTGAAATGTGTGAAAAGTACAATTGGGTTGATTCATCAATTTTACAACTTATATAACTCATAATTAATTGATGAATTAGTTCCGCATGAAATTCTCCCGGAAATACCTCGTCCATGGAACCATCGGTCTTTTACTCTTCAGTTGGTTCATTGCCTTGGTCCTCTTTTTCATGTATCCAGTTCAAGGAACACGCATTCTGGAACAGGTATTTCCCCAACAAGCAATTCTCCTGAAAGCCAAACCGGTTCCGGAACCCTGTGAACAGTCTGAAACGCATGCCTGGCAGATGAATGACGACGTACATGCCTACTGGGAACATTCTTGGAATACGGGTCTAAAACGGGAACTGCGCTACATTCCGGAGATCAGAAAAGCATTTCACGCCGGTGAATTGGTCTTATTGGAAAATACCGATCGTTATTTCATCGATACCATGCACTACTCCTATGCGTTTGCGAAACCACACGTGCGCGATTTCCTTGACACGCTCTACTTACGCTTTCAAAAAAAACTCAAACAAACCGATCTGGAAGGGACCCGCTTTGTGGTCACTTCCCTACTCCGCACACGAAAATCAGTCGATCGACTGCGAAAGCACAACCGAAATGCCATCAAACGATCGTCGCACTTGCACGGAACTACTTTTGACGTGTCTTACGCTACGTTCCTCGGACAACGTCCTTTCAACGAAGGTGAATTGCGCCATCTGAAAGAGGCACTGGCCCATGCCCTGTTCGATCTGAGACAAGAAGGTAAATGTTGGGTAAAATACGAACTGTTCCAAACCTGTTTTCACGTGGTTTGCAAGAAATCATAGGTAATACCCGCGATGCAGATGCTCTTTTAAAGCCGGCTGTAACACCTGTTTGATCGAAGAAAAAGGAATATTAAAACTTTGCAGTTCTCCATTGGTCACTAAATACAAGATCAATCCACTCGAATGCAGATAACATTGTTTTTCATAAACGGACAATAGTCGGTAGATATCTACGCAATTGACTCCTTTAAATTGGTTTTCATTTAATTTCTGATAAACGATCTCTTTGAAAGCATCCTTCGACACGGCATCTTGCTTCACGATATTTTTCAAGGTCAAGGTCTCTACTTTTCCATTGCGCAGCCAATAAGTTCCAGTGCTTATCTCCTGCAGACGCAGATCCGGCTTGTTATAGTAAGCAGCAAACACTTTGGCCTCAAAGTAAGTCGTGGTAACCTGCGAATACAAATTATCGAAATGCAAAGTGTACTTACGTTTGTAATGGATGACTGTTGAGTTCTGTGTAAAGTACATTTTAGGACGTTCACCCGGAAATGCTACCGGAAAAAACGGTACAAGATTCAATTCCAGATAAGCACGACCCGTATTTTTATAGTATTCGCGATTCACTAAGAACTCTGCATTTATAGCCGCAAAGTAATTTGTGTTCCGCTCCAGGATCAAGGCATCCCAAACTGTAAAATTCAACTTGGGTTCATCGGAAAACGGATCTACTTTCGTATATCTGCAAAGTTTCGTTACATCCTTCCGCGCCTTCATTTGCGCCTTTGTCATAAATGGAATTGACAATCGCATAGAATCATCTAAGAAACCTATGGAATCGTTTCGAAACACAAAGCGACCGGTATTGTATTTATTCAAGCCTAGCGCATCGAACTCCTCTGAAAATCGCTTTTTGGCAAAATCATATATGCGCCATTTCCCCTTGGTGTAAAGTAAAATCCCTGATCCCAAATGAATGAAATCATACTCAGCAGGCAACAAAATCTCGAATTGCCCATCGAGTAGGCCAAACTTACCTCCGGCTTTGAATACTTCGAATTGGGTATTCCCTTCCAGTATCGGAAAATCAAATGCAAAGTTATGAACCAAGTTGCGCTGCGTACTATCGTATAAATACCATGTGCTTGTTCCGTTAGGTTCGTATTTCCCTTTCCAATAAAAAACACGGCCGTTGTGTTCTACACGCATGAATTCGGACCGCTGAATCTGCATTTCTTTTGGTGCCGGAAGACTTTTCTTTGGAGGTTGAGTATAATATCCAAGCACTTTTCCATTTCGGTTTATGATGTAATGATTCAAAACGACCATAGAATCGAATGGAAACAGAAAATAAGTATCGTCTAGGCGCTGTCCCTTCCCTTCCCCGTAACAATAAAGTATACTGTCATGCACAAAATATACTGCCGGAATGGTAACTCCAGGTTGATTCGGCTGTCGAACGTTCAATTTGTATTTATTCTGGTAATCCAGCATGACTGAACTTCGAACATCCCGGCAATCCTTTTGAATGAGTTTCAGATTTTTGTCATACAATTCGCCCAGTTCCGAACCATATGCCAGCAAAACGCTATCCGGATAAAGCACATAGTTGGTAAAGGCAATTGGCAATAATCGTTCACCCTTTGTTGAAAGCAAGATTTTCTTCACGCGTCCATAGGCATCCTCGGTTTTATCCAAGCACGCTAACAAATAGGTGTCGTAGGTCCCGTGGCGGTAGTTACTGCTAGACTGTGCATGCAAAGGCTCCAAACAGCCATAAATAAACGGAATGGCCACACTCCCATCGGGACGAATCGCCCCCATTCTGTCGTTGGTAGAATTAACAAGGATCACTTCTGGCCTGGAACAATTTGCAGTTCGATAAATTCGTCTTTGGTATTCGGGAAAACACGAAATCTTTTTCACAGTTTCCAAGCGATCATTGAGTATTGTAAGCTGCGCTGAACCGTTTTGATCCGAACCATACTGATAACACCAAAAGTAGATTTCATCATCTTTCAAGAAAAATTCAACCAGGTCGTATTTCTTGGTAGAAACTGCTCCGGATTCCAGCATCATCACCTGCATTTCAGGCAGTTTATTTTTACGTGGGCTTATTAAAAAAATAAAACCGTATTTGATTGCTAGAAAACTACACATTTGAGCACTGTCTCTTTCTGCAGCAACAGGCGCGAAGAAGGGGATAAACGATTCATTTTCTTCTAAATAACCCTCCAGTTCATCCAACTCCATGTACCAATCTTCTGCCGAAACAACAGTATTTGGCATTTTAAAATAAGCTTTGCCGGAACGATAAACTTCTTGAAAACTACGATTCAGAAGCACGTGTTCGCGCTTATCCGACACGACATAATAATTCCCGTAAGGTGTCACTTGTTGATACCATAAGCTTTGTAGTCCAGTTTTCAGGTCGATCGCGGCATATAAACCGGTCTTCGCATCGAGCAAAACAACTTTTGGAATGCGATCTTCGTCACTGAAATAATTTTGGGCAAAGTGAATGCGGAATTCATGATAGCGGTCAACAGGCTTTGCAAATACCTTCGGATCGCAGGTGCGAATTTCAAAAGTAGAATCTTGAGCACAGGTAAACACCGGTTCAAAAGGAAGATCCGCTCTTGGAAAATGTCCTTCGATGTATAAATATTCCGGAGCAATTAATTCACCGCGATCTATATGAAAAACACCCGACACCTTCTCTTGAACGACTCGAAAATAAGTCGTTGAAAAGTTAGTCCTACCTTCATAGCTATATTGTTCCGTTGGGAAAGCTTCAATTTCCGAATAGATTGCCTCACTCGCTTTTTCGAATTGGCTATTTAAGAGCCCCCATTTATCACCTACTCTGAATTTGAACCGGTTGGTGTAAGGCATCCCGAAAAGTTGCTGAAATTCAAAGGCGCAAAGCTCTTTGCCGCTGATTGAAACCAGACCATATTTACCTTTTTTGGTGGCAACGAACACCGTGTCAGAACCAACCAATAACGAATCGTATAAACACGGGATTAATTCTTTACCAAAAGCATCTAACATCCCGCTTTTTCCTTCTTTGCGGACGATCCAATTTGTCTGTGTTTGTTGATTTGAAAAAGGCCAATGGCGCTGATAGGCCAATTCAAAAACCGCAGGCCAAACAATTTCTTTTCCACGTTTAAATCCAACGGTACAATTGCGGTAATCATGAAAGGGCACTACCTTTTCCTGCGCGCATAGCGTTTGGAAGCGGCATAAAAGCAAACACGTAAGAAAAAGTTTTCTCATAAATAGCATGAGTCATCATAACCGGAAAAGTCCCGTTTGTTACATTTCCACATGGCGCTTTATCAGTTCAAGACTTACGTTTCTGCTTTCTTCCCTTTCACTGGTGGAAGGGGCTTATTGAAATCGAACCGACTCCGTTCGTAGGGAAATAAATTCGATAATTCGCCGCTGTAATAGAATTCATAGGCAACTGCACCAAAGGTATATTCCACGTCCCGGATCTTATAAACAGAGCCACCTACTGCAGGATTTGGCTTTGGTTTCGATTTTTGGTAACCTAAATTGAAAAGAGATGCCAGAATTTCCGGACGATCATCGATCGGGTAACCAGCTCGCTCCCACTGCGTTTTGATCTGTTTCAAATACAGGGCCGCATACAAATATGAATAATAATGATTGTCCCATTGCACCAAACGCTGCAAGCGCACCGACATCGTATCATTCAGTTTATTGGCATAATTGATCGTGGAATCATAATCCAACAAGTGAGCGTATTCTTTTCCCAGATAGAACTGACTGGTAGAATCTTTGAGTAAGGTTTCAATTCGAATCGCCGTGAATTCCTTGATCCCTGTAACGCCATAAGACATATTGGTTTCTAAGGCCAATGATTTCAATGGAGAAACCAGATCTTTAAAACGTTCGCGTCTTGAGTTGAATAAACGTACTTGTTCTCCCACCAGACAGGAAACGATCAAACGTCCTTCCACGCCGGTTACCTTCGCTACCGAATCAATGATCTTTTGATCCTTTGCCAGCGCTTCACGAAAATGTTTCCATTCATCGATGTTCATCCATTCAAAAACGCTCAATCCGGTTGTTTTCTTAACGGAAGCGGTCATCGTTTTCATTTTTTGTAGTGCTTGTCTGTACGCCTGATTGGAGCGCAAACGCAAGTCGACAGCATCCAGCATTTGCAGGGCTAGTTTTTCATCGCGTTTTTCGGTGTAAACCTGTAAGATCTGTTGGGCATTTTTGGGATAAAAGTTATTCAATACCAGAATGCGTTCCATGACTTCGTAGCGGTGTTTTGCCATCGACACACTATCTATCCGGAAGTTTTGGTTGTATTTGTCATGCATTTCCTGAAAGTAGCGGTTGTTTTGATCGATGTTTCCGCCGTCTTTGGTCCAACCGAATTTCATTGCGAAAAACGTGAAGGTGAGAAAGAAACCATAAACAGCAAAGCCGTAGAGCACAATGGTGTAAGGAATGCGTACCCACTTACTTTTGAAAAAACGTTTCATGCAGGAAAAACTAGCTTTTGTTTGTACACGAGCGTATACTGCGAAAAGAACATTTTGTTTCAACTCAGTGAATAAAAGCGAAAGAGCACCAAGACGGGCGTCCTGATGCTCTTTCTAATCAACCTAACCTAACCACCTAAATCAGTACAAATCTACAACAAAATTTATTTATATCAAGAGTAATTTGGTTACAAAAGTTACATATAAGAAAAAAGAGGGTCCCCCCTCTTTTAGTATACTTTGATAATATGTGATCATTAGATCATGGACTTCAGACGCGTCCAACTTCCTCCATTCTCCACTTTTTCAAAACCCATACTTTTCAGTTGTGATTTCGCACTGGCACTGCGCATTCCGGACGCGCAACAAGTAATGATTGGTTTATCTTTTGCCAGGGATTTTACACCGGCTGCTAATTGTTGAAGCGGAACGTTTTTAGCTCCTTTGATATGACCGCCTGCAAATTCTCCCGGAGAACGTACATCCAGAATAATCGCACCTTGCGCCATCATGGCTTTGAAGTCTGGTCCCGGACCGAAAAGTTTCTTTAAAAATGACATCTTAGTGCGCTAATTGATAGTTAACATCCAACCAAGAACCTCCGTTCTCACATTCTAGTCCTTGAGCTTTCAAGAACATCGTTGCTTGTCCGCTGCGATTTCCACTTGCACAACACAATAAAAGCGGTTGCTTCAATGCTTTGATCTCTTCCATCCGGTTTGGTATCTCATTCAAAGGAATGTTGATCGCATTTGCCACGTGTCCTCCCATGAATTCTGCATGAGTTCGAACATCTACTACTGTATATTCCATAACTGTTGATTTTCAAATTATAGGTCAAAGTTAACTTCCTGATTGCAAATGAACTGTCACCCAAGTTACCGAAGTAAAACTATAGTGTTTTTTATTAACAATACTTTTATAATCGTCAAATTTTCAGCAACTTTGCCCGGCCAACAACTAACATATGAAATACTGCTTTTCACACTTTCTTGTTTTTATTATTTTTTGCTTTTTCAATTCCTTAGAATCTTGGGCTCAACCCTGTAGTGCAAATGCGGGTCCGGATACTTCCATTTGTGTTGGATCCACCGCGACAATAGGAGCGGTTGCAGCCGGTACGGGGACTGGAACGATCACGTATTCTTGGACACCAAGTACCAATCTTAGTTGTGCTAACTGTCCAAACCCGGTGGTAACAGCCGTAAGCAACCAGACCTACACGTTAACCATCGAAGATGCCACCGGTTGTATTGCTACCGACGTGATCCAAGTAACCGCGGACCCACTGCCTATTGCCAGTTTCAGCGTGAACAACAACAATGTCTGCGCCAACATCCCTGTAAGCTTTTCGAACACATCAAGTGGCATAGGCCTATCGTACTCATGGAACTTTGGCGATCCTGCATCAGGTTCAGCAAACACCAGCACAGCAACCAATCCTACGCACACTTTTCAGGCAATTGGTAGTGGAACACAAACATTTAATGTGGTACTCACAGTAACCAATTCGTCTGGTTGCAGCGCAAATTTTTTACAAACGGTAACGGTCAATCAAAGTCCCGCACCGGCTCTGATCGATCCGATCACCTCATTCAAAAATTGTGGCGGAGGAACGTATGACATGACCGTTTTTGATGGTTCAGGTGCGGCAGGATCCAATTACACGATTATATGGGGAGATGGAACACCCAACTTTTCTTCCGGTTCTTTTCCGGGAAGTGGTGTTCAACACACTTATTCTACTTCTGAAATATTTACGATGCTCTACATTGTTACCGGAACTAACGGATGTGCGGATACA